>JAJRPL010000137.1 GCA_024280815.1 Bacteroidota bacterium | reverse complement strand
TTTTTTACCCAATTTAGCCATGTCTTTTGTGACTCTAGGCAATTGAATATTAAGGGCATCTTTATAAACCTTTTGTACAAAGCCAGAACAGTCAAAGCCTCTTTTGTCAGTACCTCCATACTTGTATTTAACACCTTTGTAGCGTTGAAATTGTTGCTCTAACTTTTGTGTTATTTTAGCTTGTTCAGTAGCTCTTTTAGAAGCACCACAACTTGTTAAGAGTAATATAATAGTGAGTGTTAAAAAGAAATGAGTTTTTTTCATACTAATAAAAAAATGTATTTTTTATAAAAACCTTCAATCAGGACTTATTTAAAATTTCGTTGTCTTTTGGCTTCAAAAATAAGAATTGCTGCTGAAACAGAAACATTTAATGAATCTATTTGACCTTGCATAGGTATAATAATATTTTGAGTAGCATTTTCTAGCCATTCATCGCTTAAACCCGTTGCTTCCGTACCGACTACAATTGCTGTAGGTGTTGAGTAATTCAGTGTTTGATACGCTTTTGAAGCGGATAAGGCTGCACAATAAATTGCAATGTTATTCTTTTTTAGAAATTCAATAATTTCAGTAGTTGAGCCTGTTGCAATCTGATTGGTAAACACACAGCCTATGCTAGAGCGGATAATATTTGGGTTGTAAAGATCTGTTTTCAGATTTGCAATCAGTACAGCATCAACATTTGCAGCATCAGCAGTTCTAAAGATTGCACCAATATTACCTGGTTTTTCAGGAGCTTCAGCAACTAAAATTAATGGGTTCTTTTTTAAAACAATACTGTCTAATGAAAATTGGCTACTTTTTGCAATGGCAATAAGCCCTTCTGTACTCCCTCTTTGTGCAATTTTCTGGTAAACTTCAGCAGTTATTTGAATGCCGTTTTCAGTAGTTATTTGAAAGGTTTCTGAATCATTTTCATCAAAAATTTCAGGGCAGAATAATATTTTTTCAAGTGTATAGCCTCCTTTTAAAGCTAATGAAATTTCGCGTTTGCCTTCAATAATAAATAGTCCAGACTTTTTTCTAGCTCTAGACTTGTCTTGTAGTACAAGAATTTCTTTGATTAATGAGTTTTGTAAGCTGCTAATTTTTGTATACACGTGTAAAGTTTGTCAAAAATAGAAAAAGCTCTCGAAATTGAGCTTGTTTGTAGGAATATTTTATGGAATGTGTTCGTTTATCGGCAATGGTGTTTATTTCGCTTATTTGGTCAATCAATGAAGCGAGTTTGGTTTTGTCTAATCCTAAACGAGAAAAATAATTGTCTGGCAATGCACCTTTAAGAGCAGGATTGTTTTTTCCATTTGATGTAAGGCAGTATCTATTTTTAGGGCTAAATCGTCTTGTTTGGCATTGGCTTTAATAAAAGACCAACGAGAAGTTTCTAGCAAGAAAAACACATTTTTCATATTGTAGAAGTCTTTCATTTCTACATATTTTTATTTTCCTTCTGCAATAAGTTCTTCTCTGCGTTCTTCAAATTTATCACTCGCAAATTTTAAGAAAATAAGCCCCAATACTACGTGCTTGTATTCGCTAGATTCTACAGAGCCTCTTAGTTTATCGCAGGCTTGCCAAAGTGTTTCTTCTATTGATTTGATTTTTAAAGATTTTTTTGAGTAATTAAAATATCAATTTAGTTCTTTTTAAATTTACCCTTTATAAATTCCAATAAAGAAGTGCTTTTGATCTTTGGTTCTCCATAACCATAACCATACCCGTAACCATATCCTTTCTTCTTATAATTAGTATCATTGATAAGTATTGCCATATTTGGTAGACGTCGGTTCTCATTCATCATCTGCGGAATTTTCAACAATCGTTTATCAAGGAAATTTGCCCTGACCACATACACGAATAGATCAGCATGATGACTTAGCAGTAGAGTATCAGTAACAACGTTTATGGGTGCAGTATCAACTACTACATAGTCATAGTTAGCTTTTCCATAGGCAATTACTTCATCAAAGCGGCCATTGGTCAATAATTCTGACGGATTTGGTGGTAATATACCTGTCTCAAGAATATCTAAATTCGTTTTTTCATGATGTTCAATCACATCTGATACCGTCAAACTATTATCAATTAAAAAATGAGTTAGGCCCTTCTCTTGTTGTGTATCTAAATAAGTGGCAATCTTTGGCTTTCTGATGTCAGCCCCTATAAGCAGTACTTTTTTGTTCAATAAAACCAAGGCCGTTGCTAAATTAATACCGATAAAAGTTTTGCCCTCTCCAGCAATGGTGGAGGTGATGAAAATCGTTTTGGCTTCATTGCCTGTTCTAGGTAGCATAAAATTAATGTTGGTCCTTAGTAAACGGAAAGCTTCAGCCACGTTGCTCCTGTCCTTCTTAGAAATAATGACCTTCTCTTCAGTATGAGATGTAGGGATATCTCCCAAAACAGGTACTGTTACCATCTTTTCAACATCTTCATGTGAATGTATCTTATTGTCAAGTAACATACTGATATAAATAATTATAAATGGCACAATAAGACCCAATAAAAATGCTAATGGATATACCATTCGCTTTTTAGGTGATACTGATTTATTACTACCGTAAGCCTTGTCAATTACTTTGGCAATGGGTGCTGTTACTGCTAATGAAATACTGTTTTCTTCTCTTTTTTGTAATAAATAAAGATATAAAGTTTCAATAATTTGTTGTTGTCGTTTTATATCAGTAACCTCTCTTTCTTTTTTAGGAGCTGAAGATATTTTAGAAAGCAATTTGTTTTTCTGGGAATTAGCCTCTTTCAAAGAAATGGTTAAAGATGAACGAGAGTTAATAAGACTTTGTTTTATACTCTCTCTTAATTGTACTATTTGCTCATTTAAATTAGACAAAATTGGGTTTTTATCTGTTGATCCTGTTGATAATCTGTTTCTCTCTAAAATTAATCGATTATAATCAAGAGTATTTTGGCTGGTTTTATCATTCAACATACCTAAGTTAGAAGGCATCAAACCATTCTTGTTGGTTTTCATATCTTCTGTCAAATAATCTATAAGCTTAATCTTTGAATTAAGATCGACAATCTGGTAATTTAATTCTTCATTTGATTGCAATACTATACCAGTTTCAGAAGCCATATCTGACAAATTATTTTTCGTTTTATACCTTTCTACTCCTAAATCAATACTGGTTAACTCTTTGGAAACATCTTCAATCCGGTTATTAATAAAGGTATCAGTATTTCTTGCTATCAGATTTTTATCTTCAATAGCATCTTTATTATAATGGCTTATTAAATTATCAAGAATTAACTGTGCTTTCTTTTTTATAGGATCCTGTAAGGTAAGTATCAATAGGTTAGATTTTTTGCTTTCAGGAGCAATGGTAATTCTGCTTATATAGTCAATAGCTACAACATCTATGGGACTTATTTTCACCATAATTTCTTGACCTATTATTATCTTCTTTAAAGATTTTGGGGTAACCACCAAATTACCAAATTCACATTTTACGTTTTTACCAAAATCACCTTTTGTTATCTTATCACCGTCACTATTTGTTAAAACATATTTGGTGTTAGAAATTGCAGTAATTGAAAAAGTTGTGTCTAATCGGTAAAGCAATGAATCACTAACTAACAAGTTAATGTTAAAAGGCATATCTTTATAACGAACCTCATTTATACCAATACGCCCTTTTACAAAATAGCTTGTTTGATAGCCTAGATCTTTAATAACCCGTTCCATAAGTGTTCGAGATTTTAAGATACCCATTTCAGTATCAAGCGAAGTTTTTGAGTTAGAAAATATGTCCAAATCTTGAAGAGCAGAGAGCTCAGAGTTTAAGCCCCCGCCATTTTCCTCATCGTTAATTAATATTGTGGTTGAAACTTTATATTGATAAGTAGAATAACGCAGATAAATAAATGCCCCAATTAAGGCAATTAATATACTGGCTATAAACCATTTGTAATGGTAAGCGTATTTTTCTAAATATTCACGTATAACAATAGATTCACTTGGCTGATCTATGTCATCTAGATAGTTGATTTTAGATTTATTATCGAATTGCAGCATATCCTTTTTGAAATTTAAATGCGTGTAAAGATACGCTTTTTGCCTTATTTAAATAATTACTGTTATTCTAAATAAGTTACGCAGATTCTTTGGCACTTACTTTTCTGAAATACAAAGCTCGAGTCAAATATTTTTTAATTAGTAATTTTTGCTTAATAGCAGAAAGGGAAGGGTTCCAATGAAACAAAAGTAACATGGTAAACAACCCTATTACTACCATTGATACAAGTAAATTGTTTGCTGAAAAATAGTTGTTCAGCACAAAAGTGAAAGCTATAATTACACAGCTATAAGCTGTTAAAAAAACACTTGTTTTTATATGTGACCAGCCTAACTTTATGAAAAGATGGTGCACATGGTTCTGATCAGCAGTAAATGGTCGTTTATTTTGCAATAATCTAATTATCACTACTCGCAATACATCTAGCAATGGAATAAATAATATGGCAATAATCAATAAGAACGCGTTATCAGGTTTAATATTGATAGCATTAAACTGATCTGCACTTAAAGCTAAAAAACGCAATGTAAATACACCTATTAAAAAGCCAATAATCATTGAGCCTGTATCACCCATAAAAATTTTACTCTTTGTAGATAAGTTAAAACGTAAAAAAGCCATTAAAAACCCAACGCATATAAAAGCAAGAAGAAAGTAGAAATGTAAGTCTAGGTTATAAAATACAAGCCCGAATACTGCGAAAATGACAATACCTAATGAGGCTGCCAATCCGTCAACGCCATCTATAAGGTTATAGGCATTAATAACACCCAAAATACCAAAGTAACTAAAGAAAATACTAACCCAAAGAGGTATATGAGTAACACCTAAAAAGCCATGCCAACTTTCAATATGAATATCACTATTTAAGATTAAAAAAGTAATGGCAGTAAGCTGTGCTAATATTTTGGCTTTTGGCCCCAATACCATAAGGTCATCTTTTATACCCACCATAAATAATATGGTAAGTGCCACCATCAGGTTAAAACTAATAATCATGCTGTCATAACTCTGTAAAAAGAACAAGCCGAAGACAATGCAAGCAAAAAAGGCAATGCCACCAAGGTTAGGGGTTAAGTTCTTGTGCGAACTTCTTTTGTTTGGAACTACCATTAAATTTTTATATTTGGATATCCCAATTAATTTTGGAATCATCAGATAACTAAGAATAAATGACATACCAAATAGTAAAAACGCAAAGGTGTTTAAAGTTATATATTGTTGTATATACTCCAAATGTTTTCTTTATTAATTAATATAGCAACGACAACAAAACAATCAATTTTTTATTGAGTATTTATATGTAGCAATTTTTTTACAAATTTACGTTCCATTTTAACTTTAAAAAATACCCTCTAAGGGTATTTTTTAATAAAACAGATTTTAAAGATGATTTTAGTAAAGGGTCAAAGCTTGTGCTCAGCTTGATTGGGTATGAAATGAGCGAAATACCTCTATGGCTCTGCCTCGAAAATAGTTGGTTTCAATAAATTATTTATTGGTTTTTCAATACTAGACTACAAAATGTTTTTACCAAATAGCTTTAATGAAAAAACTTCTAAAATAAACTTTGGTGTAGAAACTAAATTCCTTTCTGCCAATCGCTTAGGTTCTTTTAAAAATCTGGGTAACCATTCTAAACCAATTGAAATCCAGAATTTACTTGGTCGTTTAACATTACCGGCGTAAAAATCAAAAACAGCACCAATAGAACAAATTACTTTAGCCTTCAAATCATCTTTATATTGATGTACCCATTTCTCTTGTTTGGGAGCAGTCATTCCTACAAAAACTACATCAGGTTGGCAATCATTTACTTTTTTACACATTATTGTACTATCTTCTTTGCTGAAATTTGGTTTATAGGGAGGTGAGTAAGAGTTAATTGTAACATTTGGATACTCAATTTTAGCACGACTTTTAATAAGTGATAAAGTATCTTCTGAGGCTCCAAGAAAAAAGCAAGACCCGTTACTTGATTCAAGGTAATTCATTAGATGAATAAAAATATCGTAACCTGCAATTTTTTTGATATTTTCTTTTTTCAATAATTTAGCCGCCCAAACAATACCTATACCATCAGGTAATAATACATTTGAAGCTTGCAATGCAGTTTCAAATTGATGATCTTTCTTTGTAACGCAATAGCTGTGTGGATTTATTGTGTTTATAATCGTTTTCTCCACTACAGGAAGATCTAGATATTCAGTGGTTATATTGTAGCCTAAAAGTCTCATTTTACTTTGTTTAAATTTTTAAGTATAGAAATGAAGCGGTTTTCAAATACTTCAATTGTATAATTTTTTTCAAATCGTTTTTTACCTAATTTACCCATATTAATACGTAATTCTGAATTTTTTATTAAAATTTCAAGTTTATTAGCTAGTGCAACTGCATCTTGTGGTTTTACCAAAAATCCTGTTTTCTCATTCATAATTATGTCAGGTATACCTCCTTCCATTGTAGAAACAACGGGTAATGAAAACTTCATTGCTTCTAGTATTACCAAACCAAATGTTTCATTATATGTAGGAAATACAAAAATATCAGTATTTAAATATGCATTTTCTTTTTCAATACCGTATTTCTTACCAAGATAAACAACACTATCATTTAATTTCATAAGGTTCACTCTGTCTTTGAATTCAATTTCAGAAATATCGCCAACACCCCCTATAAAAGTACAATGAAATGGAATTGAACTATTTCTCAGTTGTTTACAAGCTTCGAGTAGAACGTTCACTCCTTTAGCTTTTAGTAGGTTAGACAAAAATAATAGTTGAACCTTATCATTTTTTTTTTATTTTTTGTCATCGAGGTGTCTTCGTAACTTTTAGATATACCGTTTGCACAATAATGAACCCTTTGCTCAGGTACATATTTTTTAATATCATTATATAAATTAGGAGAAAGCAAGATTACTTCTGAATTTTTAAAAACTAATTTATACATTAAATTGTCTAGCCATTTGTCGTGTCGAGTACTTACACCCTTATTATGAAAATGATACACTACTTTTTTACCAAAAGTCTTTGCCAATAAAGCTAACATTGCATCTTTAAAAAAACCAATACCATAGGAGGTAAGTGTAAGATAAACCACATTTGGTCTGAATTTTATTAAATGGATAATTGTCAACCAAATAATTTTAAGATATCGAAACCACTTGTTAATACCACCTTTGCCAATTTCATCAATACTGGTAGAAATTCCAAGATTTATGTATTTACAATCAAAAGTATCATTTATTTTAGTGCTTTCTCTAATTTGACGACCTACCATTGCTGCTCCATGAATAGGAGGAGGGTAATGAAGTATAAACAAAATCTTCTTCATATGTACAATGTGTCTTAGTTATAAATAAATTAATTCTATTTTTTTGAATAAATTCAAGTGTTTATATATCCTACTTTAATAATATCCGTGTGATTTCAAGTATTTATTCAATTCTTTAGTAATTGTAACTTGCCCCTTTGGGTTTAAATGTATTGGGTCATAAAAAATTTTATGATTATGAGACCAAGGTTCTTGCAAATTTAAAAATTCAACATTATCATATTCCAATGCAATTTTATCTATTAGATTTATTGTCATATCATACTTTAAGTCAAGCACATTACTTAACAAATCGATTGTTGGTACATATAACAATATTACCTTTATATTTTTTTTCTTCAAAAGAGTCAAAGTTTCTTTAAATATCTTAATGTTATATTTTGAATTTTCAATTTTTCTATATTGATTATTTGCAATGTTACTTTTTAATTTTTCTAAATCAATAGTTCCAAATTTTAAATTTGTCCATTTGTGTAAATAACCCCTTATTGAACTGCTAAATAATAATTCATCATAGCGTGTTGTTCGAATTATTTTTTTTGTTAAATATTCGCTAGTCGTGCTGTTGTTGTAGATGTAATCATCAATGGCTGAGTCTTCTAAAAAAGGATAAAATAGTTTATACGAATTACTACTAAGGCCTTCGCTAGAGAAAGTCCAAGCATCTACACCATATATCAAAGTTTTTATATCAGTATTAGAAGTAAGCAATTGTTTTATCATAATCTTCCTATCTATTACATTAACACCTTCACGTGTATATTTAGCAACTTTTACTCCTGTTTCATTTTCAATTGATTCTTTATCAATTCCGAGCATAAGATGTGAGTGACCAACTAATGCAATATCAGTTTTTTCACCTAAACCATAATATTTATTTAGGCCATTTAAAAGAAAAAGACTAATAAAAAAATCTAATAAAAAGAAAACCAAAACGAAGGCTGTCAATTTTAATATGAATGATTTTTGATGCATAATACTAATGAGTGTTTATATAGATTATAAAAAATTTAAAATTGAAAATATATAAATGAATTGGAAGATAAACCAAAAAGTGATATTCCAAAAATTAAAAATAAATACCAAATAAACTGTAATTGCCAACCCGACTTTGGTTTTGAAAAATATAATGAACTAAATTTATAGTATTGTGAAATCTGAAAGATGATGAGAACAAGGATTAAGAAACTAGATAAAACAAAACTAACAGTTGATGAACCAAAAAAGAATGGAGCATCCCAATTACTAAATAATTTATTCGATATTAAAAACGCATCAGAAAGTGAATTTGATCTAAAATATATCCAAGCATAGCAAACTGCTATAAAAACAGAAACTATTTTAAAAATACGATATACGAGTGTATCTTTTATTTTAGCTAGATGCAACTTTTCTAAGATTAAATTACCCCAGCTTTCGAAAAAGTAAAAAAATGCATGTAGTAACCCCCATATAATAAATGTCCAATTTGCACCATGCCAAAAACCACTGACCAAAAAGACAATTAAGATATTACGCAACCATTTTAAATAATTTACCCGACTACCTCCTAAGGGTCTATATACATAGTCTCCAAACCAAGATGATAATGAGATATGCCACCTTTTCCAGAAATCAGAAATGGAAGAGGCAAAATATGGAAGATTAAAATTCTGCATTAACTTAAATCCTAAAATACGTGCAGTACCTATGGCCATGTCAGAATACCCACTAAAATCACAATAGATTTGAAAAGCGAAAAATAAAGTTGCCACAATTAATGTTGGACCTGAATGAATTTCTGGATTTTCATAAATACCATCTACATAAATGGCTAAACGATCTGCTATAACTACTTTTTTAAATAAGCCCCAAATAAATAGTTTAGAACCTTCCAAGAAATATGATTTGTTAAATACATTTTTCTTTTTAAATTGTGCTAACAAGTTTGATGACCTTTCAATTGGCCCAGCAACAAGTTGAGGAAAAAATGCAACAAAAGTTCCAAACCTAACTATATTTTTTTCAACCTTCGTCTTACCAAAATATACATCTAAAGTATAACTTAAAGCCTGAAATGTAAAAAATGAAATACCCACTGGTAAAATCAAATTAAAGTATGAAAAGGTATCTATAGAGCCAGCTACTGTTAGTATTTCATTTAAATTAGCAACAAAAAAGTTAGCATATTTAAAATAAAGTAGCGGTAATAACGATGTAATCAAAGCGAAAAACAGCCATAGTTGCCGCACCTTATGTTGTTTTGATTTAGCAATTCTTATTCCTGAAAAATAATTTATTAAAGTTACTACTAGCATTATTACTGCAAAATCCCATCGCCAATACATATAAAAAGCATATGAGCTAATGAGTAACAACAGTACGCCAAGCTTGTATGAAGCATTAAAATAGAGAATACTAGTAATTGTAAAAAGTATAATAAACTCCCAAGAATTAAATAACATATATTTTTTATTTTAAGTATTTTTTCAACTTATCAATCGCTCTTAATCTAATCGAGAATTTTGATTTAAATTCACTAATTATTTTCTTGTTTACTATCAAATCATTTTCAAAGACAAAAACCCTATCATTGCTTGAATCAAGTTGTGCATCAAATCTAGTTCCTATGGTAGTATGAGTAGCATTTTTACCTGTACCAATATTGTATATTTTTGATTTGGTTGGAAAAATAGTAACTAAATTATTTTTAAATTGATGATAACACAACCTTATGGCCCATGAATCTATTTTACCACTCATTTGGTTTTTTAACATTCTAGGCATATCACTTCCAATTTTACTAAATTTAATACGCTGCTTATAATCGCCTTTAAATTTAGAATAATCAGAAACATCCCAATCTACGTTCTCCCATTTACTTTTCCATATGCCCCAACCCCAAGAAGATGCTCTATAACCAACATAATAATCAGCATTATGTGTTTTTAGGCTCGGTAAATTGAGAGAATATCCAGATATTGAAATTACTTCTGAAGAATTAGAATAGAAATTTAGTGCTTGGTTCATAAAATCTAAAAAATTAGCAGATGTAATTAAATCATCTTCTAAAACAATAACTTTACCGTACTGGTTTATAACCTCAGTAACTCCATTAAGTATTGAATTAGCTAATCCTAGATTAGTTGTTGCCTCTTTAATATGTACTTTTTTAAAACCATCAATAGTTTTCAAATAATCGCGTACTTTTTTTACCTTTTTTTCTCCATTAGCATCCTTTCCATTATCTGAAAAAATAAACAATTCGCTTTCAGAAGCAAGATAGTTATTTTGTAATGCTTTAACGGTTTTTTGAGTTTCGTTTAAACGATTATATGTAAAAAGTAATATTGGTGCTATTTTTTTCATTTATTAATTAGTTTAATTATATAAACGTTTAAATTTAGAATTATTAGTGTTTTGCATTATCAAATACCAAAATAAAAATTATAATAATATGGTAGGCTGTATTAAAAAACTTTCAAACAAACCGCCTAAAAGGATACTAATTATAATACCTAATAGGTAAAATTTCTTCTTTATTTTTAGTGACTTAACGATAAATAAGATAAAAAATATAAAACCTATAATGCCGCTAGCAGCAATTATTTCAATAAAAGATGAATGAAAATAAAGAAAATCTATACGTTGAAAGTAATAATTTGTATCTATGTTGTTTTCAAGGATGGTGGTGTTCAATCCAAAAATACCTTCGCCTTTTAAAAATGAATTTTGACTGTAATAATCATAGATATAATACCAAATAGAACTTCTTCCTGAACTGAGGTTAATTAGACTTTCATTCAATAATATTTCACCTGAAAAATAGAAAATTGAAGCTATTGATAAGGAAAATATTATTAAATAGATATTGCTAATTGCTATTTTTTTTATCTGAGGGATTAGGTTAAATATGAGAAACACTAGTAAAATCAATTGTACATTTCTTGAATCAGACAACAATACTAATACTCCAAATAATAAAAACATAAATAGATGATATTTTCTATTTTTTTTAATTTGCGATTTAAGTAAAGAAAAATTTGCGATAGCACCTGTACAGGCAAATATTCCAAATTGAATATAATTTCCATAAAAAAGACCTAAGCCAGTTCTCCCTTCAACTGTGTGCCAGATGTTAAAAGAAAACAAAATTACAACGGCAGTCCAAAAAAATAGATTAATATTAATTGTTTGAGCTAAATACTTGAAAAAATAGTAGTTTGGTCTTCGGTACCTTTTTTTAAATGTTAAGGCTAATAAATAATAAAAATAAATAAATACAATGAACAATACGTTTTGTTGTATCAAATCAAAATTAATTCCTTTTTCTATAATTCTAAGCAAAGTAAAACCGATGCACAGAGCCCAAAATAACATCAACCAGACATATTTCTTTGCAAATATTTTTATTTGAATAAAAGAATTTTGTAATATTAAAATACCTAAAAAAGCTACAACTAACTTACCATATTTGCCTATAAGAGCAATATTTAAATTGAATACTATTGGATTCATTACCAAAAATGTAACGAAAACAATAAGTAAAATTATATGACTGTTTTTTGAATTCATTTATTTAGAAAATGCAATTTGCCACTTAATTTTATATTTTTATCAATTTATTATTAATTAGTTGTTTCTTATCACCTTAAGATAGACTAGATAATTTAATACTTGATAGAACAATATTTCAATTATCATAGCATAAAAAGTACCTACTAAGCCATAATTTGTAATAAAAAAATAGCCTAGCGTAAGTGCTAAAATACTTCGAGGTATGAGTATTAAAAAATTTACATCTGTTCTTTTAATAGCATTTAATGAAATTTTGTAAGGTTGAAATAACACATTTATTGCCTGTACTATAAACGGATAAACAACGATTAAGCCTAAATTAGCATATTTCTGTCCAAAAAATAAAATAACAATACTCTGTCCGAAAAAATAACCAGTAATAATAAGTAGAAATGCGAGTATACCAAATAGAAACACCCATCTTTTAACTAATTTCCTTATATTATTGTAGTCAAAATTTACTTTAACAAATATTGGTAATAAATAGGAACTTAATGCCATTAATAGGGGGTTTATAATACTCGATACACTTGATAAAACCCCTAAGACTGCAACATTATTTTTAGTGGTTATAAATAGTAATAACCACGGGTAAATACCAGAACTTAAAAAGAAAAAGATATTAGAACCTAATAACCATTTACCAACTTCCCAATTTGTAAGAATATAGATTTTAGAGGTAATATTGTTCCAGCTAAACTTTTTTATATTCAAAAAGAAATAAACGAATGCTATAAATCCATAAATGGTAGAGGAAATTATTAGATAAATATTAATATTAGTGTTTTTACTTAAAAAAATATAAAATAAAAGAGAAATGATTCCAGTTGAGCTGACCAAACCATATATTAAGTTTTGTTTTGTTTTTCTTTCACTCAACAAGGTTTCTCGCACAAAATAATAAGAGGTATAAGCAACCATATATGCTATGTAAAGCAGTATTTTATCTAAATCCCAAGAACCAAATATAAGAAAATAAATAAGTGGAAAGAATAAAATTACTAGACATGTAAATAATATTTTAATGTACATGTTAAAATTGAAATATCCATTTTTAATATCATCTTTAAAATCATTAATATTAATGGCATAAGGTTTTGAGATGATTGCACTTTGAAAACCCAGTACAAATACTGATATTGAAAAAAGTAAAACCAAGTCGGCATAGTTACTTTTTTCGTAGGTTCTAGCTAAAACTATTGCCGTCATTAGAGTTGTAATACTCATAAAGACTTGATCAATAAAAACACTTATTAATTTTGAAACCTCAGGAGATTTTATTTTTTTTAAAATATTCAATAGTTTTAAAACTTAATTTAATTAAAAGTTAATAAATTTTTATTACTAGAATTTGTAAAAATTAGTTTGATATTCCTGAAAGGATATTGTATTATTTTGCTTTCTGTAATTTTTAAATTTTAGCAATCTATAAGGTTTACCACGTTTCGTCATTCCTAATTACATTTTTAGTATATCTTGGTAAAAAAAGAGTGTAAAGTTTACATAGTAAATTATTTATAATTTAGAACCTATCTTTAGTATGAACGTCCATTTTAGCACTATATTATATTGTTACTTAATAAAGCCTAGATCCAGTAATTGCCCCTAGGCTTATCTTAATAATTAAGGTATTTTTTTAGGAATATCACGTGCTGTTTAATAGAAGTGTTCAATTTAAAAATAGTAATTTACTATTTAAAATAGCATTCTTGAAGGAGGGTTTAATAGACTCTTATTCGTTTAATGTATTAATACCTATAGCGTTGCAGAAATTAATCAATTCGTTAACACTATGGCATTTTGATTTCTTTAGTATATTTTTACGATGTGTCGCAACTGTATGCCTGCTAATAAATAGATTTTTTGCAATTTCTTCAGTAGCAATCTTTTTACATACTTCTTTAATTACTTCAATTTCTCTTACAGTAAAAATATCATCAAATGACTTATAAATAGATTTTTTAAATTCTTCTGAATTTAAATTTCTTGCTTCAAAATTCCATTTAACAAAATTATCAGTATCCATAAAAGAGACATCTGTCATTACGATCAGTACACTTGAAATTCGATCATTTTGATCAGTACTTATTACAGAAATCTTACAAAATACCTTAACATAGCTTTTGTCTTTCTTTCTTAATCTTAGGCTTATAAAAAGCTTATTTTCGCTAACTTGATCAATATTTCTGTTACTAAATTTTAGGGTTGAACTAATGATTTTTTCTATCAAATCATAATCATCAGGATGACAGTATTTAAGTAAAAAATTTTCTTGATTTTCATTTGGTCTGTCATAGCCAAGGACGTTTTGAACCCCTTTTTGAAAAATAATTGAATCTTTCTCTAGATTGACCAGAATAATACACTCTTTTTGGCTTAGAGGAAAGTTGTTTAGGGTGTTTATATCAAAGGTGACAACATTACTTCCATTAAGTTCGAAATAGTTTTTGGTATTAATCATTTTCATAAAAAAATCTTTAAATAGCAATACAAAGATATACAATTACCAACACATTAAACTTAGTTTTGAGTATTTTATTGCTTATAATTTATTGTTCTTAAGATAGTTTAAATAATGTATTTATTACATTTCGCTTTAGCATCTAAAAAATGATCTTTGTTAAGTGTGAGGGTAGGGAGTAAATGTATACACAGTATCAAGATTAATTATTAGTTATCAAATACAGGTATACGTTTCTAAAAAATGATGTTTAAAAGCGATGTAGAAGTTTACTAAACTAAATTTGTAATACTGAGGATATTCATACTATTGAAAGCGGTGGTTTTACGTGACTATGCCATGTCCATTTATAGTATCGCCCCTCTTAATGCGTTAGTACTATTGTGAAAAAGTTAAAAGGGCAGATTTCTCGAAAAATATAAGAAGAGTTTCCAGTGTTGAGAAAAAAATAGTGGGACGTTATTTTTGGGCAAGCAGTTTTGGATGTTGGAGTACTAGAAAATATAGCTGATAAGATGGTAAATAATTATCTAGAGTATCATCAAGAATCAACTAATGATAGCCAATAATTTTATACTTTAGTCAGATTTAAAAACCTATGAACTTTCAGTTCATTGTAGTGGTTTATTTGTAAACAAAAAAAACTTCAATTAATATGAAAAGCTATCTTTTGTCGGGGTGGCAGGATTCGAACCTGCGACCTCCTCGTCCCAAACGAGGCGCGATAACCGGGCTACGCTACACCCCGAGTTGGTTATCTAGTTATATTTTAAAACCAGAACTAAAGTTTTTTTATCACATCAAAGCGTAGTTTATCCTGTGTTTGATCCGAGGCTACACCCGTAAAAATTCAGTTTGCAAATATACTTTTTTATCTAAAACTGTACAGGTGTTTTATGAATAATTTCAATTTATTATTTTGGTAAGCCAAATGTGTTAATTACATAGTCCAAATCTTTGTCACCACGTCCACTTAAATTTACCAAAATAGATTGTTCAGGTTGTTTTTTTGCAAGCTTAAAAGCATAAGCTACTGCATGGGCACTTTCTAAAGCAGGAATTATCCCTTCTAATCTGCTTAATTCAAAAAAAGCATCAATACATTCTTTATCAGTTATACTATCATAAGTTACTTTTTTTAAGTCTTTTAGCATAGAATGTTCTGGTCCTACACCAGGGTAGTCTAATCCGCTAGCAATAGAATGAACAGGAGCAGGGTTTCCATCTTCATCTTGTAAAGTATAACATTTAAACCCATGAATAATACCTGGCTTACCAAGAGTCATTGTTGCTGCATGCTCTCCCATTGTTTTAAGTGATTTTCCTGCAGGTTCAATACCATAAAGCTTACATTCTTCATCTTCTAAAAATGCTGAAAAAATCCCCATAGCATTACTTCCTCCACCTACACAGGCAACAACAGAATCTGGCAATTCACCAGTCATTTCAAAAAATTGTTCTTTGGCTTCAATGCCAACCACGCGTTGAAAATCTCTAACCATCATAGGAAATGGGTGTGGTCCAACTACAGAACCTATACAGTAAATGGTACTAACAGGGTCTTTTAAATATTCTTCAAAAGCACTATCAACCGCTTCTTTTAATGTCTTTAAACCATGAGTTACAGGCACTACAGTAGCTCCTAATATTTTCATACGCTGAACATTAGGATGTTCTTTAGCAATATCAACTTCTCCCATATGAATTTCACATTCCAGTCCGAAATAAGCAGCAGCAGTGGCTAATGCTACACCATGTTGACCAGCCCCAGTTTCGGCAATTAGCTTCTTTTTACCCATATGCTTTGCCAATAAAGCTTCACCCATACAATGATTTAGTTTGTGGGCACCTGTATGGTTCAAATCTTCTCTTTTTAAGTAAATTTGACCACCATATTTACTAGAAAGTCGATTGCAGTGATATACAGGAGTTGGCCTGCCTTGATAATGTTTTCTAATGTTTCTTAATTCTGAAATGAATTTATGAGATTTACTTATCGCAAAATAAGCATCATTAATTTTTTTCATTTCAGTTTCTAGGTGAGGAGGAATAAAAGCTCCACCATATTCATTGAAAAATCCTTCTTTATTTGGGTACTGTTTAAAATAATTTTTTGCCATTTTGTTGATTTTATATTGATGAGAGCTTTGAATAAAAGTAAAGCTTTGCGTTAAAAATAATTATTTTTTTTAAGATTTACTATTTTAAGGTGTAGAATATTTTTGTTAATTAAAATTACTTGTACTTTTGTAGAGGTTATAAAAAAAAATATTTTATTGATGAGGTTAATCCAAAAAACATTTTTAGTTGTTCTACTACTTATAGGTAGTGTATGTGGCTATTCGCAAAACAGGATTAACGGAAAAGTAATTGATAGTGAAAATGGGACAGTACTTGAAGACGTTCATATTTTAGAGCTAAAGGACAGCACTGTAGTGCTGTCAAATAAATTTGGTGAATTTAATGTTGTAGAATCGAGAAATTATAAATTTTCGAGAATTGGATATCATGAAAAAATAGTTAAAAATATTAATTCTAAAGATGTTATCATCCAGCTCAATGTAAAATCAACAGAATTAAATGAAGTATTAGTAAGTACAAATCAGATTCCCATAAAACTTAAAAAATCAGTTGCAACTGTACAAATAATCTCTCCTAGAGAAATAGAAAGAGAAAATGACATTAATATTGCTCCAATATTAAATAAAGTACCAGGTGTTTATATGCATACAGGAGCATTAAATACAAATAGAATAACCATTAGAGGTGTTGGTTCTAGAAACCTTTATGGTACAGCTAAAATTATAGCTTATTTTGAAGACATTCCGTTGACAACAGGTAGCGGAGAGACGACTATAGAAGATTTTGAACTCAATGCTATTTCACGTTTAGAGATTATTAAAGGTGCAACTTCTAGTATTTATGGTGCCGGTTTGGGAGGTGTAATACATCTTCAGCCAAAAAATCATACTTCAACAATACTACTATTGGTAGTGAACTGTCTATGGGTTCTTTCGGTTTAGTAAAAGGAAATTTGAGTATAAACCATGGAGGTTCTAAAAATGGATTACATGTTATTTATAGCAATACGCATAGTGATGGCTATAGAGACAATAATAAATATGATAGACAGACATTTACAGTAACATCAAATCATTATTTTAATGCTAAAAAT
>JAJRPL010000136.1 GCA_024280815.1 Bacteroidota bacterium | reverse complement strand
ATTATAGAAGGAAAAGAAGAACTGAATTTTAGTGAATTTAATGCCTATTCTAAACGTAGGCAAAAGAGTAAATTAAAATCGATGATTAGTCAAATTAAAGATGATGAAATGCCACTTTCATCATACACATTAATACATCAAGATGCGAAATTATCAGAAAAAAATAAAGAAATTTTGGAAGAATGGTTTACAACTATTCGTGATGATTTAAACAAAAATTAAAAGATTATGAGTAATACAAGTTATGGTTATAGCAAAAAAGTAAATGCTTCTTTTGAAGAAGCAATTAAAAGCACAAAACAAGAACTTAAAAAGGAAGGTTTTGGAGTGCTAACTGAAATTGATATTCAAACTACGCTTAAAAATAAGATTAATGTTGATCTAGATAAGTATACCATTTTAGGGGCTTGTCATCCACCAAGTGCTTACCAATCTATTCAATCTGAAATTGAAATTGGTTTGATGTTGCCGTGTAATGTAATTGTATATCAAAAAGAGAATCAAGTATTTGTTGCTGCAATAAAACCATCAGTTGCTATGGGAATGATTGAAAATAATTCATTAGGTGAAGTAGCAGTTGATATTGAGACACGATTAAAAAAAGTAATCGATAATTTGTAAACAATATTAGAATTCACCAAAAATCAAAAACCATGAACAAATCATTATTAATCGCTTTGCTAATTGTACAAGTTGCAGTTGCACAAAACCAGTTATTAATACCTACTACTTTAAGTGGAAAGGATATAAATTTAACCTTACAAAATGGAACGCATCAATTTTATAGCGGTACAAATACCACTACTATGGGAGCTAATGGAAATATTTTAGGACCAACTCTTATCTTAAAACAAGGCGATTTTGTAAATTTTAAAGTGAATAACCAAATAGCAGATATTACAACTATACATTGGCATGGATTACATGTTTCTCCAGAGAATGACGGTGGACCACATACGACTATTGCCCCAAATACAACTTGGTCACCTAGTTTTACTATTTTAGATAAGGCGGCAACCTATTGGTATCATCCACATTTACATGAAAAAACCAACGAACACGTTTCTAAAGGAATTGCAGGGTTGATTATTGTTAAAGATACAGAAGAAGCAGCATTGAATTTACCAAGAACTTATGGAATTGATGATTTTCCGTTGGTAATTCAAACCAAAGATTTTGATGATAATAAAGAAATTGTTGTGCCTTCAAATTCAGATGATGTTGTGATGGTTAACGCAACCATTGATGCAGCTTTAACAGTGCGAGAGCAGGTAGTTCGGTTTAGAGTTTTAAATGGTTCTTCAATGCGAGTTTTTAATTTAGGATTAAGTGGAAACCAAACATTTTATCAAATAGCATCTGATGGAGGTTTGTTATCTGATAACCTTCCGTTAACCAGATTACGACTTGCTCCGGGAGAACGTGCAGAAATTTTAGTCAATTTTTCTGGAATGAATGGACAGACTGTTTTTCTAAAAAGTTATGCATCAGAATTTTCTAATGGAATTTATGGAGCGACCAATCCTGGTTTAAATTCAATGATGACATTAGAAGGCTATAATCCTAATCCATTAAATGGCTCAGATTTTAATATAATGCAATTTAATGTCGATACGGCTACTGCAACACCAGTAACTGCTATTGAGAGTCCGTTAGTTACTGTTACACCAATACCAGAGGTAAATTCTGATGTTTCTAGAACCATAACGATGAGTCCAGTTGCTATGGGAAGAAATCAATTGAATGGTAATTTTCTTCTTAATGGTGTTTCATTTGATAGTAATGTTGTTAATGAAACAGTAGAACTTAATAATACTGAAATTTGGACTATTTCTAATAATTCTGCCATAGCCCATCCATTTCATATACACGATGTACAGTTTTATATATTAGATAGAGATGGCAATGCACCACCACCAATTGAACAAGGACGAAAAGATGTGATATTAGTGAAAGCTCAAGAAACCGTTCGTTTTATTGCCAAATTTGATGATTTTGCGTCTACTGTGCCCTATATGTACCATTGTCATATGCTCATACATGAAGATGGCGGAATGATGGGGCAATTCGTGATTGAAAACACATTATCTGTTGAAGAAAATGAGTTTTCTAACAAACTAAAGGTGTATCCAAATCCTTCAAATAATACTGTACACATTGCTATTGAAGGAAGTTTAAATATTGATGCATTGGAAGTTTATGACCAATTAGGAAGAAAAATTTTGGATAAAAAAATAAGTTTTAATGATAATTTAATTCAAGTTGAAGGGCTTTCTAAGGGAATATTTTTCTTGAAATTAAATATTGAAAATTATATTGTTACAAAAAAATAATTGTAGAATAAATGTTGATGGTTAATGTTAAGACACCAATAAAAAAATGTATAGACATCTCTTGTAAAGAAGATGCAATCTGTTTACCAGACTCAAGTTTACCAAGAGTCGTGGTAATTGGTGGTGGTTTTGCGGGTTTATCTTTAATTGAAGGCTTAAAAAATAAAAACGTACAAGTAGTATTAATAGACAAAAATAATTTTCATCAATTTCAGCCTTTACTTTACCAAGTAGCAACAAGTGGATTAGAACCAGATAGTATTGCTTTTCCGTATCGGAAACAAATTTCAGCTTATAAAAATGTAAGTTTTCGATTGGCAGAAGTTGAAGAAATAGATATTCAAAATAAAACAATACAAACCAATAAAGGGTCACTTACCTATAATTATTTAGTATTAGCAACTGGTACAACTACTAATTTCTTCGGAATGAAAAATGTAGAAGCACATAGTTTAGGGATGAAAACTATTCGAGATTCATTGAATATTCGTCATATGATGCTTCAAAATTTAGAACAAGCCTCCATTACTTGTAACGATAAAGAGCGAGATGCACTGACCAATTTTATAATTGTTGGTGGTGGTCCTGCTGGTGTTGAAATGGCTGGTGCTTTAGCCGAATTTAAAAAATATATTTTACCTAAAGACTATCCAGAATACCCAGCCTCTATTATGAATATATATTTAGTAGAAGGTTCCAACAAACTCATTGCTGCTATGTCTGAAAAAGCATCTACTAAAACACTTAAATATTTAAAAAATTTAGATGTAAAAGTGTTATTTAATGAAATTGTAACAGATTATGATGGTGATATTGTTAAAACCAAAAGCGGTAAACAATTACTCGCCAAAAACCTTATTTGGACAGCAGGCGTAAAAGGACAAGTACCAAATGGTATCGACCAAAAACATTTTGTTGGTGGTAATAGATTGAAAACAAATAAATACCTACAGGTAGAACAACTTAATAATGTATTTGCAATGGGAGATATTGCAGCAATAATTACGAATAAAACACCAAAAGGGCATCCGCAAGTGGCACAACCTGCTATTCAACAAGGTAAAATTGTAGCTAAAAATATTTTAAACACAATTAATAACAAAGCACTTATACCTTTTAAATACAAAGACAAAGGTTCATTAGCAACCGTTGGTAAACGCAGAGCAGTAGCCGATTTAGGAAAACTCAAATTTGGAGGTTATTTTGCTTGGTTAATTTGGTCATTTGTACACTTAATGTCAATAAGCGGCTTTAAAAATAAATTATTGGTTGGTATGAATTGGATGGTTAGTTATTTCAGTTACGAAAAAAGTAACCGATTAATTATTAGAACCTATAATAAAAATAACACAAATTAGATAATCATGAAGAAAATAATAACTATAGTTTTTGTGTTAATAGGAATAAACCTAAATGCCCAAACCGAAAAATCTATTGAAGGCAATGTCAATAATCTTCCTATTAAAGAATACACATTGACTTTAAAACAAGAAAAGGTAAACAAAGCAGGTAAAGAAGTAATGGGAATGACCATAAATGGAACCATTCCTGGTCCAACTTTAGAATTTACCGAAGGTGAATATGCTATTATTTATGTGAAAAATGAAATGGACGTAGAAACATCTATCCATTGGCACGGACTCTTATTACCCAATTTTTACGATGGCGTTCCGTATTTAACAACACCACCAATAGAACCTGGTCATACCTTAAAATATGAATTTGCCATTAAACAATCTGGTACCTATTGGTATCACGGTCATACGATGTTGCAAGAACAAGTTGGTGTTTTTGGCTCGTTTGTGATTCATCCTAAAAAAGAAACTTTAGAATACGATAAAGAATTGGTATTAATGTTATCCGATTGGACAGACGAAAAACCAATGAGTGTTTTACGAAATCTAAAACGAGGAAACGAATGGTATAACTCTCGAAAAGGAACAGCAACACCATTAAACAAAGTCATTAAAAGAGGAGCGTTTAAAGCACAACTCAACTTTTGGAAACAACGTATGGAAGGTGCTGATATTGCCGATATTTACTATCCAGCATTTTTAATAAATGGCGAACAAACTATTGAGTATCCAGAATTTAAACCTGGAGAAAAAGTACGATTGCGAATTATTGATGGTGGAGCATCTACCCAATTTTGGATCACTTTTGGCGGCGGCAATCCTGTATTGGTATCTGCCGACGGATTAGATGTTGTTCCTGTTAAAAAGGATAAAATATTTATCGCCATTGCCGAAGCCTATGATTTTATTGTAACTATTCCAGAAAACGGTAAAATAGAATTTAAAATTACTGCCCAAGATGGTTCTGGTACCGCATCTGCCTTTTTAGGAATTGGAAACGTTTTGAAAGCACCAAGTATACCTAAGCCAGATAAAATTGGGATGATGAAAAAAATGGCAAAAATGGATATGAAAATGGGAGCACACGCTTTAAAGTTTCGTCCTAAAAAAGACAAGCGTTACCAAATGAAAAAAGAATATGGTATGCAAATGGATGACGATATGAAAGGTATGAAAATGGATGGCTCTGATACTATGAAAGAAATGGATAAGATGGATAAAATGAAAATGGATATTAATGATGACATGAAGATGAATATGCCAAAAGATTCTACTATTAATAAAATGGAGGAATCTTCAGAAATGAAAATGAAAGATTCTAACAAGAAGAAAGTAATGGATATGAAAAAGAACACAAATTCTTCTATGAATATGAATACAGAAAATAACGAAAAAGAACCAATGAAAATGGGCGACATGAAATACAATTACGAGTATTTAAAATCTCCCAATAAAACCAATTTCGATAAAAACATTCCTGTAAAAGAAATACTATTAAACCTAACAGGAAATATGCAACGTTACATTTGGAGTATGAACGGTATCCCATTATCCGAAACAGATAATATTAAGATTAAAGGAAATCAAGTAACTCGTATTACACTAAATAACCTTACAATGATGCATCATCCAATGCATTTACACGGTCACTTTTTTAGAGTACTAAATGAAAACGGAGATTATTCGCCATTAAAACATACGGTAAATATTCCGCCAATGCAACAAGTAACCATTGAGTTTTATGGTAATGAATATGGCGATTGGTTTTTTCACTGCCACATTTTATACCATATGATGGGCGGAATGGCACGTGTTTTTAGTTACGATACGCCAAGAGATGTACGAATGAATGAATTTCCTGCAAAAGAAATTGTTGCTGAAACCGATAGATATTATAAATGGGGATTATTAGATGCAACTTCTAGTATGGTTGGTTTAAATTTAACTTCATCAAATATTAGAAATCAGTTTAACGCATCTTTTGAATACGGTTATAATGAAAATTTAGAAGCAGAATTAACCTACGAATATTATTTACACGATTATTTACGTGTATTTGGAGGCGTAAATATAGAAAATGAAATTCCAGATAGTTTAAATAATTTTAATACAACTGCCGTTGCTGGAATACGTTATTTTACACCTTATATGTTCAGTTTAGATGTGCGTTTAGATAATGACTTAAGACCAAGAATTTCATTAGGCAGAAGTTTAATGCTATTTAATAAATTTTCAATCTTTGGATATTATGAATATCAAATCGATTTAGGAATTGTAAATAATTTACCAACAAATACAAATTACTTGTCAGAAACTGTTTGGAATGCTGGAGCAGAATATATGTTCTCTCGTAATTTTTCGCTGATGGCAAGTTATGACAATCGTTTTGGTGCAGGAGCAGGGTTATCAATTAGATTTTAAAAACTAATAATATGGAAACACATAAAAAAAACAATCATAGTTCAGGAAGTTTTCACGGAATGGAAGCCGATGCCAAAGTATTAAAAATTACAGGTTGGTTAACAGGCGTCTATTTTATCATAGAATTAGTGTTAGGATTTTATTCTGGTTCTGTAGCAGTAATTTCTGATGCTTTTCATACGTTTTCTGCAGTTGGTGGTATTCTCATTGCTTTTATCGCCAATAAAATATCGAGAAGAGTTGCTACAAAACAAGCCACTTTTGGCTTTAAAAGAGCCGAAATAATAGGGGCTTTACTCAATGGAGTATTTTTATTGTTAATGGCTATTTATGTAATGTATATGGGTTATAATCGTCTAGGAAAAGATTTCGAGTTACCAACAGGCATTATGTTATTAGCAGCATTTGGCGGTCTAATAACAGAAGTGATTTCCTTTAAACTAATCTATAAAAAGCAAAAAGGAAACTTAAATATGCAAGGTGCTTTTTGGCATATTATGCAAACCTTTGTAGGTAGTATTCTTATTATAATTGCTGCATTGGTTATCAAATTTACTGGTTATACCAATATCGATCCAATTTTAGGGATGGCATTTGGGGTTGTTGTACTTTGGGCATCATACAAAATGATAAAAGATGTATTAGATATTTTAATGCAAACTGTACCAAAAGAAGTTGATATTGATAAAATTACAGCGTCATTAGTAAATATTGAAGGAGTAAAATCAATAAAACACCCTCATGCTTGGGTATTAACGTCGGGTAAAAATATATTTTCTGCTCACCTACAAGTCAATGATATTTCTAAATCAGATATAATTTTAAAGCGTGCTACAAACGTACTAAAAGATGACTACAAATTTTATTTTTCAACCATACAGGTAGAATTAAACCATCAACAAAGTGTTGCTGATAAAGAAATGTATTAAATATGAATATGACAACACATAGATTAGAAGCCTTTAGTGACGCAGTAATTGCGATCATTATTACCATTATGGTCTTAGAACTAAAAGCACCAGAAGAAGCAACATTTGAAGCAATTAAACCATTATTATCGGTTTTTGGCAGTTATCTAGTGAGTTTTGTATATCTAGGTATTTATTGGAACAATCACCACCATTTATTTCATGCTTCAGAAAAGGTAACAGGCAAAATTTTATGGGCAAATCTGCATTTATTATTTTGGTTATCATTAATACCATTTACATCTGCTTGGATGGGCGAACATCATTTTGGTGCAGCACCAATGGCATTATATGGTATTGTACTATTAATGTGTGCCTTCGCATTTACATTATTACAAAATGTGATTGTAAAAGAACATAAACACGATTGCTCTTTAAAAATAAAAAAAGGAACAACCATAAAAGAAATAATTTCTATTGCTTTATATATTTTAGGAATCGTACTTTCATTTTACAATCACTTTATTGCAATGCTTTGTTATATTATAGTTGCGGTAATTTGGGTAATACCAGATAGGCAAATAGAAAGAATCAACTAAATTTTATATGATTTAATCAAAATTATACACAAGATAAAGAGGAAATTAAAAGAATTTTACAGAAATAATTAAAACCAACATGGCATGAAGCATACATACAAAATAACAGGAATGACCTGCAACGGTTGTAAAACCAATGTAGAAAGTGCTTTGGGTAATTTAAATCAAATTACCAAGGTAGAAGCAAACTTAAAAGAAGAAACGGTAGTTGTAGAAATGACTTCTCATGTTACCTTAGAAAGGTTACAAGAAACTTTATTAAAAGCAGGTTTGCATTATACCATAGAAATGCCAGGACACGAAAAACATACCGAAGCCAAACAACCAGTTGATGGCAATGGTGTTTTCTATTGCCCAATGCATTGCAAAGGCGAAAAAACTTACACATCACAAGTAGGTTGTCCTGTTTGTGGAATGGATTTGGTTGAGCAGCCTAAATTACAAGTAGCATCACAATATACCTGCCCAATGCATCCAGAAATTATTAAGGATGAACCTGGTAGTTGTCCTATTTGTGGAATGGATCTTGTACCCATGGAACCCACTGAAAGCGAAGAAGATAAAACGTATCAAAAACTACTTAAAAAGTTTAAAATAGCCGTTGCTTTTACAGTGCCTATTTTTATCATTGCCATGGGCGAATTAATACCTGGAAATCCTTTAGCCAAAATTTTCAATCAAATAACATGGAATTGGATTCAATTTGCCCTTTCACTTCCAGTGGTATTTTATGCAACTTGGATGTTTTTTGAGCGTGCATACAAATCAATTATTACATGGAATTTAAATATGTTTACTTTAATTGGTATAGGTGCAGGTGTTGCTTTTTTATTCAGTATTTTCGCTTTACTATTTCCAGATGTATTTCCAGATCAATTTAAAACCGAAAGCGGAACGGTATTCGTGTATTTTGAAGCCGTAACTGTTATTTTAACTTTGGTTTTACTCGGACAATTATTGGAAGCTAGAGCACACAGTCAAACCAGTGGAGCGATAAAAGAACTCTTAAAATTAGCACCAAGTGAAGCTACGTTAGTAACACCAGAAGGTGATAAAGTAGTCTCTATTCATTCCATTAAAAAAGGTGATTTATTACGTGTAAAACCAGGAGATAAAATTCCTGTTGACGGAAAAATTATCGAAGGACACAGTAATGTTGATGAATCTATGATTACAGGAGAGCCAATTCCTGTAGATAAAAAAGTAGATGATAATGTGAGTTCTGGTACGATTAACGGAAATAAATCCTTTGTAATGAGTGCCGAAAAAGTAGGTTCAGAAACCTTGCTTTCGCAAATTATTCAAATGGTAAATAATGCGAGTAGAAGTCGTGCACCTATTCAAAAATTAGCCGATAAAATTTCAAAATATTTTGTCCCTATTGTAATTTTGATTTCCATAATCACTTTTATTGTTTGGCGAATATTTGGTCCAGATCCTGCCTTAGTGTATGCATTTGTAAATGCGATTGCCGTATTAATAATTGCTTGTCCTTGTGCATTAGGTTTAGCAACACCAATGTCCGTAATGGTTGGTGTGGGGAAAGGTGCTCAAAATGGTGTTTTAATTAAAAATGCCGAAGCCTTAGAAAATCTAAACAAAGTAGATGTGTTAATAACCGATAAAACAGGAACTATTACCGAAGGAAAACCATCGGTTGAAAAAGTGGTGAATGCTTCAGGAGAATATGATGTTAATTTATTAGAAAAAATTGCTTCATTAAATCAGTATAGTGAGCATCCATTAGCAGAAGCCATTGTGAAATTTGGCGAACATAAAGGAGTAACTATTAACGATTCCAAAGATTTTGAAGCCGTAATGGGTAAAGGCGTTATAGGAACCGTTAAAGGAGAAAAAATTGCCATAGGTAATAAAAAATTAATGGAGCAAGTCAATGCTACCATTTCCGAAGCAATAGATAGTAAGGTTATTGAAGAACAAAAACACGGTAAAACAGTGTCTTATATTTCGGTGAATCAAGAAGTAAAAGTATACGTAGCCATTACCGATGCTATTAAAGAAACCAGCAAAAAAGCCATTGCACGTTTGCAAGAAGAAGGTATTGATGTTATTATGCTTACAGGCGATAATGCACGTACCGCAAAATCAGTTGCAGACCAACTAAATCTAGCCTCTTTTCAAGCCGAATGTTTGCCAGAAGACAAACTAAATGTCATTAAAAAATTACAATACGAAGGGAAAGTAGTCGCCATGGCAGGAGACGGAATTAACGATGCACCAGCATTGGCACAAGCCGATATTGGTATAGCCATGGGTACAGGAACAGATGTTGCCATAGAAAGTAGCGAAGTAACCTTAGTAAAAGGTGATTTAATGGGTATTGTAAAATCCATTAACTTAGGTAAATCAGTCATGAAAAACATCAAACAAAACCTATTCTTTGCATTTATCTATAATGTATTAGGTGTACCTGTTGCTGCTGGTTTGTTGTATCCAGTATTCGGGCTCTTATTATCGCCGATGATAGCCGCCGCCGCCATGAGTTTTAGTTCTGTGTCTGTAATTGTAAATTCGTTAAGGCTGAGGAATGTTAATTTAAAATAAAAATACTTTCCTTGAATTAAATATGTTTTTTATGATAAGTTGTAATAACTTTTTAAGTTAAATAAAAATATAAATCCTATTATTGTGTTATTAATATATAAATTTAGATAAAATGAAAAAAATAGTTTTAGTATTGGTAGTGATTTTAGCTGTAGGATTTACTTTTACATCTTGTAAAACAGATAAAAAAGCAGATGCTACTGAAGATGTAGCTAAAGAAACAGCTTCTAATGATGAAGTTTTTCAATGTCCTATGGATTGTGAGCATGGTAAAAGCTATACAGAAGCAGGGAAATGCCCAGTTTGTGAAATGGCATTAAAAGCTAAAAAAGTAGGTGAAGAAGTTTCAGAACACAAACATGGAGACGCATGTACATGTAAAGATGGTGGAGAATGCAAATGTGCAGAAGGTGAATGTAAATGTGGAAGCGATGAAGCTAAAAAAGAATGCACCAAATGTCCTGAAGGAAAGTGTACTTGTGATAAAGATGCTAAAGCAGAATGTGCTAAATGTGGTCATTCTAAAGCAGATTGTACTTGCCCTAAAGATAAAGCT
>JAJRPL010000135.1 GCA_024280815.1 Bacteroidota bacterium | reverse complement strand
GGAATTTCAAAGAGTGGATACCAACATGAAATTGAAGATAAAACCAAGTTGCTTGATGGGGAAGAAATATTACCCAATGTTCATCGAATAGCTTCATTGCTTAAGAGGTGGCTCTTGGGAACTCACCAAAATTATATCGGAGAGGAATATCTATCGCATTATTTAGATGAATACACTTTTAGGTACAATAGACGAAAATCAAATAGCAGAGGACTACTTTTTCAAAGAATAATTGAACAAGGGGTCTTACATGAACCTGTTGAATATAAACCTATTAAGCGTATGTGACATGTGCATACCCCAGTACAATAAAATAGATATTTTTGATCCCAGCAAAATAGTGTTTCTATGAAATCCAGAAAGATTAAGTTTATTCTCAAATTTACAATTATTGTATTCGTAATATTATTGTGGGGCAGTTACACTTTTGTTACAATAAGATCCAATGATAAAACCTATTGTTCAACAGAAGTTCCATTTAATGAAACAGCATTATTATTAGGCACTTCAAAGTATATGGATAATGGAAAAGTAAATCAATTTTTTACGAAAAGATGTATTGCTGCTGAAGAATTATGGAAGCGAGAGAAATTAAAAAAAGGTTCTACTACCATTTTAGTGGGTATAGGTCAAGTCCCCCATGAAAAAACAGGATTGCACTTCTAAAGTTTTTGAAAGTTCTATAGCCTCTGCCCACGAATTTCACCTCTTGTAATTTACCGTTTAACCTTTCTGCCATTGCGTTGTTAAGATTGCTGTTTAATGCATTTACCACTCCTTTGGCATGACTGAGAAACATAAGGATTACTTTGTTTACTTCTTTTATATTGTTCATGAAAGAATCTTTTGCCCAGTTGACAAACAATTCTTTTGCTGCTCTTTCTTCATTATAGCATTCAAATAATGATTTGAAATTTTCTCTGATATGCCATACCTTAGATACTTCAAAGTTTGAAGATTTTATTAGTTCATACTTCTGCTTTTGCGTTTCTGTCATATTTTCTTCATTCTTCAAAAGGGCATATCGGCTATTGATCAACTCTTCATTGTCCTCTACTTCCCGCCGTCTTACCTGATCCATGCTCTTGTTTAGGTATGCTATTAAGTGGTACTTGTCATGGACTATTTCTGCATTAGGAAGCTTGTTCTCAACAGAGTTGATATAGGCTTGCCACATATCCATGCTCACGGTACTCACTGATTCTCTTTGTTTGTCAGTAAAGCTCCTTGTTAACAACTCCTCTGCTGATTTGCCATCCCTGTCCTCTCCTACATCTATTACAACACCACTGCGCGGATGTGATATTACAGTCACATATTTATGCCCGTTCTTAAATGACTTTTCATCTATGCTTATGTGCTCAAAGGGTACTTTTGATATGTTTCTGCGTCCCATCCCTCTTGCCGTACATCTGTGCATAATTCTATTGACCAAACGAAAACCACAATTCATAAGCTCTGCTGTCTTAGCTTGGTTCTTTGTCGCCTGTAACAAATCAATAGCTTTAATTTCAAAATGACAGGTATGGCGGTCGTGCTTCTCCGCCCAGCCTATGGCTATCTGCTTAACCTTGCCATCTCTGCATAATACCCTTGGTATCCTGCACCTCACATAAGATTGATAGTGCAATATGTCCAAGTGACGCCATTCCCTGATTTCTGTGTGGTCGTAAAGTTTTGCCGGCTCTAAAGTGTCAGGGTCTTCGTAATAATCAGATTTATACGCTAAATATACATGTGGCTTTTTGTGATCTGACTCAATATTGGTGATAACCCATTCATCACCAAAATCCAATAATAAATTGAAAAAATCTTTTGTGAAATCCATCCCCAAATTTATAAATTTCCACTAAATTCGCAGTAGAACCTAAAAAAATTATCATTAGTGGTGACAGTACTGATAATACATATGATGAGCCGGAGTTAATGAGGCAAGAACTTTTAAGTAAGGGTTTGCCTGATTCGATATTGATATTACATAAAACCGGTTTTAATACCGAAGCATCATTAATGTTTTGCAAAGAAAAAAAATAAATCACTTACAATAGTTTCTCAAAAGTTTCATAATGAAAGGGCAATTTTAATTGCAAAAAAAATGGGCATTAATGCTGTTGGTTTTAATGCCAATCCTGTTTATACTTCATATGGAGTTAAAGTTATTATACGGGAATGGTTTGCACGAGTTAAATTGGTTTTTAAATTAATGACATCTCAATATGGTTTACAAACAATTAAATACTCTTCACTCATTTAAAAACCTTATCCATAGCATTTGTGATCCTTGCAAAATCTTTTTCTGTTAAGTTTGAACCAGAAGGTAGGCAAAGTCCATTCGCAAACAAACGCTCCGAAGTACCATCTCCAAAAAAGGGTGCTTCTACAAACACTGGTTGTTGGTGCATTGGTTTCCACAATGGTCTTGATTCAATATTTTCTTTATTTAGAGCAAGCCTTAATGTTTCTCTTGTTATATTTTTGTTTTGTATTGGATTAATTATTATTGCGGTTAACCAGCGGTTTGAAAAACAAGACTCCGGTTCCGGTTGTAGAACTATATTATAGCCTTTTTTGTTTTTTTCTTCGAAATATTGTTTATAGAACTGATAATTATTTCTTCGTTGTTCAACCCTCTTATCCAATACTAGCATCTGTCCCCTTCCTATACCTGCCAGCACATTACTTAAGCGATAGTTATAACCGATGTTCGAGTGTTGATAATGAGGTGCATTATCCCTTGCTTGTGTTGCTAAGAACCTTGCTTTTTTTATGAGTTTTTCATCATCCGACAAAAGTGCCCCACCGCTACTTGTTGTAATTATTTTATTTCCATTGAATGAAAGTACATTTAACTCACCAAAAGTACCACAGTTTTTGCCACCAATATTTGAACCAAACGCCTCAGCAGCGTCCTCTATTATTGGAATGTTGTATTTTTTCCCTATTTCACAAATTACTTCCATGTTAGCCGGCATTCCGTATAGATGCACAGGAATGATGGCTTTTGGTTTTGCATTCTTTTTTAAGAAAGAAATAATTGCCTCCTCCAAAAATTCCGGACTCATATTCCAGGTTTCACCTTCCGAATCAATAAAAACAGGGGTTGCACCCTGATATATTATTGGATTTGCTGATGCCGAAAATGTCATACTTTGGCAGAGCACATTATCACCATTACTTATACCTAATAGAATAAGTGCAAGATGGATGGCTGCCGTACCCGAACTTAATGCTGCTGCATATTTAACTCCCGTATAATTACATAAATCTTTTTCAAAATCATTAACATGAGGACCCAATGGTGCAATCCAGTTGGTGTCGAACGCTTCCTTTACAAAGGCTTGTTCCATTTCTCCCATGTGGGGGGAGGAGAGCCATATTTTGGGTTTATCGTTCATTAATTAAATCTTGAATCGTTGAGTTTTTTTCCAATTATCGTATAAATAATAATTTTAACATCTAGCCAAAATGACCAATGCTGTATATAGTTTTTATTAATGCGTACTTTTTCTGGATACAACACTTCATCATTATATTTAACCGGATTAGCAACTTTAGACAGAATTTCTTCTTCATTACTATATTTAATGCTCGCTGGCCCAGTAATTCCAGGACGAAAACTTAAAATAACACGATCATTGCCCTTTAATTTATCTGCATATCCTGGTACGTCGGGACGAGGGCCTACAAAACTCATGTCTCCTTTTAACACGTTCCACAATTCAGGAAGTTCATCAAGTTTGTATTTTCTTAAAAATGCTCCAAGAGGTGTTATTCTACTTTCACCTTTAATTGAAATAGTATTACCTTTATGATTTATCCGCATAGTGCGAAATTTTATCATAGTAAAATTATTGCCATTAAGACCCACACGTTTTTGTTTAAAGAAAACGGAATTAGTTGTTGTAACTTTGATTAACCCAATTAGAAGTATGAAAACAGGAAAAAGAACAGTTAAGCCGATAGTTGCTAGAATAATATCAAAAATCCGTTTTATTTTCATTGTTTACTGTATAGAATTCTGTTAAACCAGAACTAGTATTAGACTTAACTTTTACGCCTTTCTTAACCCAATTTAACAAGGCTAAATCACTTTTACTATCTGCAATTGCAATTTTATTTTTATATGTCTCATTATCGAATTTTCTCTCTGTAATTGTGATTTTATCAGAGCCATAGGGTATTTTTCCAATTATTTTACCTGTATAATATCCTCCTCTTTCCTCTAATTCTATTCCAATAGCATCAGTAATCACCAAAATATCAGCAATTGGTTTTACTAAAAAATTATAATTAGCTGACAATAATAATTTTTTAGTGTTACCATCAATATTGTTATTAATCCAATTAAGCACATCTTTATTTAATAGATCTTTAAAACACTCAGAAAGATATTCATCAACAATCTTATTCATTAACTTTACCTCTTGATTCTTCAAAATAAAGTAAGCATAAAGTTTTTTTAAAGTAGTGTTTTGAATTATTTTTAACTTTAACCCACCAAACAAGATATAACCTAAAATAAAATTGTATTTTTTTTTCCGAAAAACCATAAATGAAGTAAATGCTACTAAATTATCTTGTTTTGAAATAGTACCATCCAAGTCTATTATCAACAGGTTTGCTTCAGATTTCATCTATATTTATTGAAGAGTTTTTAGATGGGTTTAGTTGTAATGAGTGAATAAATTTCTCTAAATAATATCCCATTTCACCTAGAATTATAAATGGATCTCTCAAACTAAAATCATCATAATAGTCTGCTTTCAGAGATAAATGATTCCAGTTAAAAAATTTTTCATTTACAACTCCATCTAAAAAACCTAATGTCCCACCAAGAAGCCATTTGACGACAACGCCTTCCTTATAATCAACAATAGGATCAATGTCTCCATCTCTAAGAATACGATAATAGTGCCAAGGGAAATCCATTCCTGCATAATAAGGCAACGCTAATGAACCCCAAAAACGAGGATTAATTTCAATAAACCAACCCTTTTTCTTCTGTTCATTCCATTTAAACTCAACCATGGCAACTCCATTCCAGTTTAAATAATCTAATATGGTTTTTGCATAATCCTCAAGTTGCTCATTTCTAATACTTGTTCTCACAGTACTTGTCCCTCCAGTTGAGACTTTTTCTTCGAGACGCTTATGTGTAAATGAAGCTTTTAGTTTCCCATGATTATATAACATAGAAACACCATATCCAACACCTCTCACATATTCTTGTAAAATATAATCTCCAATATTGACAAAATGTTTCTCAAGCTTTTGCTTATCAGAAATGTAAAAAACCCCTTTTGAACTATTTGAATTTTCATATTTGAGAACCACGTGTTTATCATTTGCATTAAAAAAAGAAACACAATCAGTTTCATTTAATGGTTTAATTGTCTGAGGAGTTGGAATATTTAACTCATTTGCAAGGGAAGAGGAAAGGTTCTTTTTGTGTGCCGTACGTAACACGTCAAAATCAGGAACCAGAGTTTTTATGTTTTTTAATTTATGCTTATACTTTGAAATGATAAATATTTCTTCGTGGGTTGGAATAAGATAAGGTATGTTATTTGTGTTCAAATATTCATTAATATATTCGATAAATATTTCTGTTGAGTTATAAAAATTAGGGTAACGAAAAGCCTTGTTTCCATAGAGTGATAACCTATTCATATTTAACCAAGAAGCATCTCCTGTATGGACTTTAATTCCTTTATTTGAAAGACTCTTATTTATAATATAAGCCATTCGGTTCCATGAATATGTCAAGGCTACCTCATTTTGGACACTTTTTGAGTTGTACATTAAAGTTTTGCTCTTTTAAAGGCTAAATCTTTAAGCCGCTTTATATGATAATATGGTAATTGCCACTTATATTGTATATTATATTTTATTTGCAAAGATTTAAAAGGAGGAAATATTGCAATTATATTTTCTGATAAAGAATCGTATAATGCCATATTGAAAATAATATACCCCAGTTTTGAGAACTTCTTCTTTCTTTGATTAAATATACCTGCTTTATTAATATAATAAAGAATTATTTTTTTTCTGTACAATGAAGGCTTCAGGTCTAAAAGAACTGTTTTGGGAATTGTTGTTTCTAATAATTCATTTGCGAAATACAAAGAAAAATAAACTGCTGTTTTTAATTTAAGATCAACAACCTTTTTTGAGAAAACGGACCAGTTTATTTTTTGAAACCGCACAATTCTATCCACATCAGAGTGCAATCTAAATCCAGGAGCTCTCACATAAGAATGTTTTGCAGTGTGTAAGGCAACCTGCAATAAATTATCTTCAGGGGCTAAGATTCTTACTGCGGAGTTTTCAACTTCTATAGAATTATCCATCAATGAATCTCCATTAGGTTCGTTATGAGGTTGTATCCATCTTCCTGCGATTGGCCTCCATTGAAGTTCCAACCATACTTTATAACCTTCAACTATTTTATAATACTCAGTTCCTCCACCACGAAAGGCTTCTTCTAAATCTTCTTCTTCAAATTCTGAACGAAATTTAAATGTAAAACCTAAATCGTTTAAAATAATACTATGTGCCCTCCTGAAATCACAGCTCCTTACTAAGAGATCAATATCACCCATTGGGGAACATGCATTATTTTTATAAATTGCCTTTGCAATACCTGCGTTTTTGAGTGCTACAATTTCAATGTTATTCTTTTTAAGTTTTAACGCAACGGTTTCAAGAACAGACATTAATATATCTATCCTCTTCTCAACAATATCGTATTCTTCATCCCAGCATTTTTCATGATTAATATTGCATTGCCTAAGCAAATAAGCTATTTGGCTTGCTATTTCATCTGTTTTAGAAATATTATACAACTTTATTTCGTCAAGTCTCCCCCATAAACTTATGAATTCCTTATATTTTGTATTTGGAGGTAAAGAAGAAAGACTAATTCTTAATATTTTACTGTATGAGTTATTCATGATTAAATATTCTCATTAATTCATGGAAATGGTTTTTATTTGAATAATAATAATCATATCGTTTTTTCAAATAATCTGATATTGATCTTTTTTCTTTTAGTTCAAGAAAGTGTTTCATTTTATTGGTTAATTGCTTAATGCTTTTTGCTTCATATAAAAAGGGATAATTTTTCCCCAACATTTCTTCAATTAAACCAACCCTTGTTGCAATAATCGGTGTTCCACAAGCCATTGCTTCAAGTAATATTAGGGGTTGGCCTTCAGTCCATGAAGGTAAAATCAAACATCCGGCAGCACTTATTTTTTCAAATTTTTCATTCCCAATAATTGATTCATTAATAATGATAAAAGGAGATTTGTAATTGATAATACGTTTTTTTAAACCATCGTCAGAAAACCTACCATAAGTTTCCAAAACTATTTTATCATTGCAAACTAATTTAGCAGCCTCTAATAAATCTAGTATTCCTTTATCTTCTAGATAATTTGAGATAAAAACAAATTCCGGGGACATGTTTTGCTTTAACAAATTACTTTTAACATATTTTTCATCTATTGTATTTGTAAGAAAATATATGTTATTTAAACCAAAGTAACTATTAAACTCCATTTTCTGACTTTCAGACAACACAATAATATTGTCTGTAAGTTTAAATATTAATTTTGAAATTCGTTTTGTTTTCCAGTTTAAAAATCTTATAAAAAAATCACCGCGATGAATATGTAAAAATATTTTGACTTGAGAAAAACATTTTACTAATAATATTATTAAAAGAGTTTTTAAAGCCCCGAAAAAAGTTAAAGAAAAAGTAATATAAAACATTGAACTACCTTTTTTTCTTACAGACTTTAAAATAGCTCTGCTTTTTTTAATAATGCTAATTATTTTTTCAAAACTAAATTTTTGTAATGTATTAAAATTATTATCTTCTTCTACAATGTCAATATTATAATATTGTTCGAGATAACTCAAGTTTAGAGTGGATGAGAAACTAATCCCATCCAAATATTTTGGTGCTAAATCACCAAAGAAAACAATCCTTTCTTTTTTTTCAATAGAAAAAGTCATAAGCATTATCAGGACTAAATAGCAGGCTCGTTTTTCTAGAATTTTTACTCATTAATTCCAGTGTTTCGCCACTTGTTACACTTAAGAATAAAAATAAGTCTTCGATATTCCCCGGTTTAAATATCTGACCACATTTATATTGTTTAATTATTCTTGATAATTCAGAATTGTCTTCGGTAATCCCTATTATGATATTACCTGCTGCTAATTGATAAAATGTTTTACTAGGGACAGACAGGTTTTCTGCTCCTTTACCTAATGAAACTATCCCAAAATCAGCCGCACTAAAAGAAAATGGTAGAATTTCAGCATTTTGAAATGGTAAAAAAGTTACATTAGTCAAATCGTTTTCCTTTGAATAATTAATTAGGGCTTCTTTTTGTACTCCATCACCAATAAACAAAAAATGAAAATTTTTGTCATGGGTTTTCATTTTGTTAGCAACTTTTAATATAGTAATTAAATCATGCGTTAATCCAAGATTCCCGGAATATAGAACAATTTTCTTGTCAATCAAATTATGTTTTTTTATAAACCAATTTTTACTTTTTTCAATAGGTTTAATATATGATGTATCAACCCAAGGGTAAACGACAACTATTTTTTCATTAGAAACATTACGCGAAATCACTTTCTTCATGACCTCACTTATTGTAAATATTGTTCCGGCATATTTGAACGTTTTCTTGTTTAGTTTATCCCAAGTATTAAAAAGTATAGACTTATTACTAATATAGCCAAAATTCGACAACGCATCGGGGAAAATATCGTAAATAAGGATATCATATTTAAAGTTATTACGTTTAGAAAAAATCGACCCCAAAAAAGGAAGCAGAGGGGGATTAGATACAAAAAGAGCTTTTATATTGCCTTTCCTGAAAAGCAGGAATAGAAAAGATTGCACAAAAAACAAAATCCATGTAAAAATTCTTTGATGTACTCTATGCCTTTTGTAAGTTGCTTTAAACACTATTTTCACCTTGACATCAATCTCAGCATATGTTGGCTCTACAATTCCGGTTACCAGAATAACATTATCATATTTGCTGGCAAATGCATTAACAATATCAATAAATAAAGGGCCCGTAACCTGGTTGAAAAGTATGATTTGCTTCATTATATTATTTCATCAAAAAAGCCAAAAGATTAAATAAACAATTTCTAGACTTAATTCAGATATTTATCAATCTGAAGACATAATTTGTGAGTATTTATGCCACAGAAATAAAAATTCTCAGAAAAATCTTCGTTTACACTAAACCTAAGCTCTTCAATTATAAGTAAGTAAATATCTTTTTCTGAAAAACAATCTGCTATGTCATATTTAGAAATCTCAGAAATAAATTTTAAAATGGAACTGTTTAGAGTTTTGCCGCTTCTAATATCACTCAATAGCACAAAATAATCATAGAGGTAAAATCTTTTTGATGAAGCCTCCCAATCTATCACTCTAAAATAATTATCTTTTACAATTATATTTGCCAACTGGAAATCACCATGTGTCCACGATATAGCAATCTCGCTTTTATCTAGCTTGCTTATTATTAGTTCAAAGGTCCTGTTAATTTTAGTTTGTATAGTCTCCGAACTTTTAATTTTATTATTATTTATAATTTCATTAATTTCACTTTTGACAAATCTTACATACTCTTCTTTATAAACTGACGATTTTGTTATGGAAATTAATTTATCAAAGTGAGTTTTGATAAGTGTATTAAGTAAATTGTCAGTAGTACTACTGTTGTTTAAACGATTTATTGGTATCCCCTCAAAATACTCCTCTACAAACCAGTTATTTCCTGTATTTATTAAAGTTGGAGCATAACTCAAATTGAAAGAAGATCTTATATAAATATCATTCTCAATAAACACCTTTCTTTCTCCATTTTTAAGAATTACTATGCTTTTATCAAGTTCTTTAGTAAACAACCTCAATCTGTGATTACCCCCAAGGATCAACTTATCAGTATAAAATTCAGGAAGCAAAATCTTTCTTTGAGCTAACAAAGAACGAAATATCTTTGAAACAGCCAGTTTAACATAATTTGCTTGAACAAAATTTTTCCACCAGAAAAGTGAAGTAGAGTATTCGTTAATAAGTATTTTGAATGTCTTTACAGGTAAATTAGAACTAGCAATAAAATTCAGATATACATTCACTAATAAAGTGGTAAAACTTTCATTTTGTATTGTTGCATATTCATTATCCAAAAGTGTAGTTTCAAGAATATTATAAAAATCTTCACGCTTCTCCAGGAGTGATATTCTCATGTGATTTCAGATTCTTTGGTTTTTTTAAAATGTTTTAGTTGAAATAATGAAATTCTAACTGATATTATCCAAAATATATTTATTGATTTCTTTAATGCTTTTTGTCCCATCAATATGGATAGCATATTTATTCTTATCTGCAATCATCAAATAATCCTTCAGTCTTTTTTCCAAAGTTTCTTTAGTGTCTGGAAAGGGTTCGTTTTTTAATTTCGATCTTCTCAGAGATTCTTCTACAGGTATTGTAAGTACAAAATGCTTTTGTGGTGTAATTGAAACAAACTTCATAAACTTCCAAAGTAACCACTTCTCAACATTTTCTTGTGGAAAGTTAAGCTTAAAATCAATTATTGTATCAAAAAAGTATCTGTCGCATATTATTTTCAAGCCTGTTAATTTCTTGTATCTTAAATAAATGGAATAAAAGTAAATTAAATCAAGTATGGCAAATGAAAGCCATAGTTTACGAACAACAGGTTTAGAAAAACTATTTTCACGCTCCACAGTATGTCCCGATATTGCAGGTATTTTATGATTTTTAGATTTCCGTAATAGTTTTTTAAGGTATTCCATGCCTGGCGTATATCCACCCCTGCTCCAAAAAACAAATACAGAATATTTATTCTCAATATAGTGTCTTTTTAGCAACTCTATTTGAGTTGACTTGCCTGCTCCATCTAGACCAGAAAAAACTATCATAATAAAAGATAAAAAATGTTCAGGTTGTGTTTTTGGGGACATAAAGCATGAATACGCTAAAAAACAACAACATACTATACAAAAAATAAAGCCTTTCTGCTGATTCAACCATGTAATATGCCCCTAAACCGAAAATCATTGCATAAACCATTGCCCTGAACAATACTTGATCGTGTTTGTTCATTAGTTTTTTAGAAAAAGAATAGTTTCTCAGTATTGTTTTTATAAATATATAAATTGTTATTAAACCCAATAAACCATGCTCACTAACATAATGAACAAATATATTGTGAGCCTTTGTTGTTTTAACCCCAGAAATTAACGATGAGTACATAACATAAGACTTTTGATTAATTAAACCGCCTGTCAATTGAGGTATAAAATGTGCATTTAAATATTGCTGCGAAAGGCCTTCTCCTGTACCAAAAGGGAATAGATATACAAATACATCAAAAGACCTGAACCAAGCCGCAAGTCGGGAATAGAAAGATTGCGAATCAGTAAAATCCGTCTTTCTGACATTACCAGCATAAAATGAATTCAAACTATCGTTAAAACTACTAGCGTTATATATAAATATAAGTGATGCTATAATTAAAAAGAAGAATAAAAAAACTTTATACTTTGTTTTAACCTTTTGGAAGTATATCAATGCAAAGGTTATAAGTCCTGTAAAATATGCGATATAAACAGTTCTTTCATATGTTGCCTGAATAGGAAATAGCATAAGCAAAAGAAAAGGCAATAAATAATTTTTTTTATTTTTTAAAATAAAATAAGCCATCGCAAATGATGTTATTACACCAAACAAACCATTTGCCATATAATCACCAAAGAAAAACCCTTTATGCCTCCCTCCCTGGCTAACCCATATTAAAAGAAATTTAAATAAGCCAAGAAAATCAAAAATAAAGTAATCCAGAAGGATTAAAATTCCCGATATTGCAAATATCTTTATTATTTTTTCAACTTGACTATATTGAGTTATAAAAGTGAATAACCCCAATAAAATTATTAGTCCATAAAAGGGATTAATAAAATCTTCAACGATATTCCCAAGCAATAATTGACTTGGAAATGATTGGTACGAATAGTAATACTTAATAACACCAAAGATAGTTGAAACCAGTATTGTGAAAAAGAATAAATAGATTAAAGACCAAATGTTTTTCGGAATCAATACTCGTCTCTTTGTTATAAGCAACAGTATTATTATATGTAAGACTGCAAGAGTTTGAATTATATCAAAATAACTTATTCCGGGCAAATCAAACAGCCCAACAAACGGAACTCTTCGTATATTTTTGGGTATCGAAATCCAAATAATAAAAAAGAAATATAATGCCCTTTCAGGATAAATACTATATTTGAATATAATTGGCGGCAACAAAGCAAAGGCCGCTATGAACACAAATACAATAAAAGAATAAATTCCCCCAAATAATATGAAAATAATCATTATTACCGGAGCAAGAACAAGGGTTTGCTTCATTTAAATCTAAATATATTATGTTTTCCTTAAATCCGCAAGTAATTATTAACAATTCACTTTAAGTTGTTGAAAAATAAGACCTGCAATCACTTGCAGGTCTCGTGTTTTTTCACCTATTTAGGTGTATGTACAAAAACACAAACACAAAGGTAACGCCTTTTGG
>JAJRPL010000006.1 GCA_024280815.1 Bacteroidota bacterium | reverse complement strand
ATTCATTTCAAAACCTTTTCCTCTTTTAGCAACTGCTTTTCCTATTCTTCCTAAACCGATAATTCCTAGAGTTGCTCCGAAAATATCAGCTCCAAGAAATTGTAATGGTCCCCAGCCCGTCCATTGTCCGCTTCGCAAATATTTATCACCTTCAACTATTCGTCGTGCTGTAGCAACCAAAAGCGTAAAAGCCATATCAGCAGAAGTATCAGTAAGTACACCAGGTGTATTGGTTACAGGTATTCCTCTTTTTGTGGCAGCCTCAACATCAATATTATTAAAACCAACAGCATAATTTGCAATGATTTTTAAAGTTGGATTTGCATCCATAATCTCGGCATCAATAGTATCTGTCAATAAACAGAGTAAAGCATCTTTTCCTTGAATTCCAGCAATAATTTCTTCTTTACTTAAGACCTTATCCTTTTTGTTGTACTCCAATTCTGTATGTTCAAATAAACGCTCCATGGCTTTTTTTGGGAGTTCTCTAGTAAGGAATACTTTTGGTTTCATATAAGATTTGTTGTTTTTAGTACTGTTGATATTCAAAATGCAAGTAAGTTAAATTTTGTTGTGAATGTATCCTGTACTTACATGATAGTGCAGGATGGCATATCTGACTGATATATTGTATATTTAGAGTTTTAAAGAAAGATTTAAATTTATAATAATTCCAAAAATTAATGATGACTAATTTAATAAAAAATACATTTCTAATTTTATTGAGTCTAATCCTTTTCATATCCTGTAATGAAAAGAAAAAAGAGGAAACGGTTAAAATTATTAATGATAAAGCTATTGCCGATGAAAATCAAACTTCAGACTGGTTAGCCTATGGACGAACACATAACGAAAGACGCTTTAGTCCTCTTGAAGATGTAAGCGTAAGTAATGTAGCCAATTTAAAAGTAGATTGGTTTATAGATTTACCTAATGATGTTGGACTAGTATCTACACCATTAGTGGTGAATGGTGTACTATATTTTACAGGAACCATGAATGTTATTAGAGCTGTAGATGCCACTTCTGGTAAATTAATCTGGACTTTTGATCCAAAGGTAAGAGAAGCCATTAAAGGAAAACGACAAGTGGGCTGGGCACACAGTAGAGGAATTTCTTTTTATGAAGGAAAAATTTTTACGGCTACTTGGGATGGTAGACTGATTGGAATAGACGCTAAAACAGGAAAAGAAATATGGACAGCTGTTACGTTTGATCCCAATAGATCTTTGAATATTACAGGTGCTCCAAAAGCATTTAAAGGAAAAGTACTTATAGGGAATGGAGGTTCAGAAAATGGTCCAGCAAGAGGTGTTGTTACCTGTTATGATGCTGAGACTGGAAAAGAGCTTTGGAAATTCTTTGTGGTTCCAGGAAATCCTGTTGATGGATTTGAAAATGAAGCGATGGAAATGGCAGCTAAAACATGGAATGGTGAATGGTGGAAAAATGGTGGAGGTGGAAACGCCTGGCACGGATTTACCTATGATGCAGATTTAGATGTATTGTATTTCGGTACAGGTAATGGTGGCCCTTGGAATCCTAGAATTAGAAGCCCTAAAGTTGATGATAATCTGTTTTTATGCTCTATCGTTGCTGTAAAACCAGATACTGGCGAATACCTTTGGCATTACCAAACTACACCAGGTGAGGCATGGGATTACAACTCAACAATGGATATCGTTTTGGCCGATTTAAAAATTAAAGGTGAAGATGTAAAAGCGATTCTACATGCTCCAAAAAACGGATTCTTTTATGTTATCAATCGTGAAACGGGTAAATTAATATCTGCTGAACCTTTTACAGAAGTAACTTGGGCATCACATATCGATTTAAAAACAGGAAGACCTGTACTGGTTGACGGAGCAAGATATGATAAAGGTCCTATTGATATAGCACCAGATTCTTGGGGTGGTCATAGTTGGCATGCCATGGCATATAGTCCACAATCAGGGTTGGTCTATATACCTACATTGCACAAAGCTGATAAGTATTCAGATGAAGGTGTGGTGTATGAAGGGTGGGAATCTAAAGAGTTTTCAGGAGGAATTGGTGTTGGTTTGTCTCCTGCTGATAAACAATTGAGTGATCATCCATCCTCACTAGAGGCCATAGATCCTATTACACAAGAACATGTATGGTCTATCCCGCAAGATGATTTTTGGAATGCTGGTATTCTAACTACTGGTGGTAATCTTGTACTACAAGGTAGGTCTGATGGTAAATTATTGGCGTATAATGCCAAAACGGGTAAAATAGTTTGGACATTCGATACTGGCTTAGGTATTTCTGCTCCACCAATTACGTATAAAGTTAATGGTAGACAGTACATTTCATTATTGGTTGGCTTTGGTGGAGGTTATGCTCGTGGAGGATTAGATGCTTACAATTTAGGATGGTCGTACCGTACGCATACTAGACGGTTAATTACTTTCTCTTTAGAAGGAACTGTAGATTTACCTGCTTTGCCACCTCGTCATTTTCCAAAACCTATTGTAGATACTAATTTTAAAATTGACAAAGACAAGGCAACTAAAGGAATGAATGAATATTGGAAATGTTTTATTTGTCATGGTGATAATATGTTTAGTGGAGGGATGGCTCCTGACTTAAGAGCTTCGCCAATTGCTTTAAATAAAGAAGCACTTATAGCAGTGGTCAGAAATGGAGCAAAAAACACGATGGGGATGCCATCGTTTCCTGATATGACAGATGAACAGTTAGAAAATTTAATGCACTTTATTAGAAAGAGAGCAAAAGAAACCCTGCCTGATTATGAGGAGTCTATAAAAAACAATGCAGTTAAAAAGCAAAATTAATCCTATGAAAATTGGAAAGGCTATATTATTTTTCTTAGTGATACTTATATTATCAAATAACTCTTTTGCACAAAAAAAATAATTTTTGATACTGACTTTGGTGGTGATGTTGATGATTTAGGGGCGTTGGCAATGTTGCATAGTTTTATTGATAAAAAAGAATGTGATTTATTAGCAATCATGTGTTGGTCAACTGAAAATTACGCGGTTTCGGCTATGGATGCAGTAAACCGATTTTAGAAGCATCCAAATATTCCAATGGCTTCACGAAAAGATAGTATTCAATTGACTGAATGGAATTATTCTAAACCTATTACAGATAAATTCCCTTATGAATTGACACATAAAGATGTGCCAGATGCGGCTGTATTGTATCGTCAACTATTAGCAAAAAGTGTAGATAAAGACATTACTATTCTCACAGTTGGACCTTTAAAAAATATTCAAAATTTAATAAATTCTAAACCTGATTCAATTTCAGAATTTACTGGTAAAGAACTTATAGAACAAAAAGTAAAAGAGTTTGTTATTATGGGAGGTAAGTACCCTTCAGGAAAATGGGAATGGAATTTTTCAGGTGCAATGGAAGGGGTAACCAAATTTGTAATACCTAATATTACAGTACCAATAACCTTTTCAGGGTTTGAAGTAGGCTTGCCTATAAAAACAGGCTTGGTATTTAATGATATAGATAAAAACACACCATTATACGTTGGTTTTATGTATTTCAGCAACAATGCACCTTGGATGAAAGATTACTATACCGGAAAAATAATTGACAATGCATCCTTTGATCAAACAGCAGTGTTGTATGCAATAAGAGGCGGAGTTGATGAGTATTGGACAAAAATTTCTGACTGTGTTTGTTTTCCTGATGAAAAAGGAGGGAATACATGGGAGAAATCTGAAAACTCTAATCATTCTTATTTAAAATTAAAAATGGATGTTGAAGAACTAGCAACAATCATTGAATCAATTATGCTTAATAATTTTTAAGAATCATAAAATAAGTAAAAAGACAGTCAATTATATTCATATATTAGTACTTTTAACCCTTCAAATTAATTATAACATCTACTAACCTATGGAAATTCTATCATCAAATAACCTTATAATAGGAGCTTCTGTTATCATCATTTTATCATTTTGGTTTAACGGAATTTCAAAAAAAACAAATATTCCTTCTGTACTTATGCTTATTGTATTGGGTGTTGTTTTACAATATGCTGCTAATTTTTTTCTTAATGATACTATTGATTTTTCTAAATCACTTAGCAGTGCCTTGGCTCTACTTGGCACGGTTGGTTTAATTATGATTGTGCTTGAAGCAGCTTTAGAGTTAGAGTTGAAAAAAAATAAAATAATTCCTATTTTAAAATCTATGGTCATAGCTTTAATAGGTTTAGGTTTATCAGCATGGATAGCCGCACTTATTTTATATCAATTCATACCAGAAATGACCATGCAATCGGCTTGGTTATATGCCACACCCTTATCCATTCTCTCTAGTGCTATTATTATACCAAGTGTAAGCGGATTGCCTGAGGCTAAAAAAGAATTTCATATTTATGAGAGTACCTTTTCTGATATTATGGGTATCATGCTGTTTTATTTTTTAGTAGGCGGCTTACACCCTGGTGAAGACTCTGGAGTTGCAGGTTTTGCTACAAATTTATTGCTT
>JAJRPL010000134.1 GCA_024280815.1 Bacteroidota bacterium | reverse complement strand
TTACCAGACAAAAGATACTATAGAATTGGCGAGGTTGCCAAAGCATTTAATGTAAATGCTTCTTTAATTCGTTTTTGGGATAAAGAATTTGATGTTATCAAGCCTAAGAAAAATAACAAAGGCAATAGAATGTTTACTACTAAAGATATTAAAAACCTTCAAATGATTTATCATTTGGTAAAAGAAAAAGGTTTTACTTTAGAAGGAGCAAGAAAAAAATTAAAATCAAATCCTGAAAAAACAAAAAATAATCACTCTATTATTTCTCGTTTAGAAGCGATAAAAGGAGAACTTGTTAAAATTAAAAATCAATTATAATCAACTAAAAAATATCATGAAAAAATTACTTATTCCTATAATTATTATTGCAGTTATTGCTTTCGGATTTTACAACTGGGCTGTAGGTTTTAACAATACAGCAGTAACCTATGAAGCCAATGCAAAAACAGAATGGTCAAATGTAGAAAGTGCTTATCAACGTAGAAATGATTTGATAGGTAACTTGGTTAAAACGGTACAAGGAGCTGCTGATTTTGAAAAAGGCACATTAGAAAGTGTCATAAAAGCAAGAGCTGAGGCAACTAAAACAACCATTAATGCAGGTGATTTAACACCTGAAAATATGGCGAAATTTCAACAAGCTCAAAGCGGATTAACAGGTGCTTTAAGTAAGTTGATGGTAGTGGTAGAACGTTACCCTGAACTTAAAGCGAATCAAAATTTTTTAGAATTACAAAGCCAATTAGAAGGTACTGAAAACAGAATAAATATTGCTAGAAATAAATTCAATGAAAAAGTTAATATCTATGATATACATACGACTAAATTTCCTGGTAAACTGTTAGCGGGTTTATTTGGTTTTAAAGAAATGTCAAGATACAAAGCGGATGCTGGTTCTGAAAAAGCTGTAGATGTTGATTTTAAATTCGGAGATAAAAAAGAGTAATTTAAAGCTAAAAGACCGAAGATGAAAGTTTGAAGAAACATATTAATCTTCGGCCTCCTGATTTTGGTCTTTAATCAAAATAATTATGTCAAAAGTAGAAGATTTTTTAACAGCTACACAAGAACAAGAAATTGTTGATACTATTCGTTTGGCTGAAAAAAACACTTCAGGTGAAATAAGAGTACATTTAGAAAAAAGTACAGAGAAAGACACGTTAGAAAGAGCAAAAGAAGTTTTTTTTTATTTAAAGATGGATCGTACAAAAAACCATAATGGGGTTTTGTTTTATGTGGCAGTTGATGATAAAAAATTTTCTATTATAGGAGATAAAGGGATTAACGATTTAGTACCTGATGATTTTTGGAACAGCATAAAAAAAAATGTAATCAATCATTTTAAAAAAGGAAATTATACTGAAGGTTTAAAACAAGGTATTCTAGAATCTGGTGTTAAATTAAAACAATATTTTCCGTATCAAAGTCATGATAAAAATGAGTTACCCGACTCAATTTCATTAAGCTAGTTATTTTAAATTTAAACCCAATCTATTAATTTCCTGCTAAAAACAGTGTGGTAGGTATACAAGAATTATTCATAATGTCAATATATCACAAGCTATCTGTAAAAGAAATTCAAAAAGAAACAGAAAATTCAGTTTCAATAGTCTTTGCTATTCCACAAGAATTAAAAGATAAATTTAAATTTATACCAGGTCAATACATCACCATTAAAAAAGAATTGAATGGTGAAGAGTTAAGACGTGCATATTCTATTTGCTCTTCAGTAAATAGCGGTGAAATAAGGATAGGGGTAAAAGCTGTTGAGAAAGGTTTGTTTTCTGTGTATGCAACTACCAAGTTAAAAGTAGGTGATGTGTTGGAGGTTTCTGTACCAGAAGGGAGGTTTAATTTGAACTTGAATATAGCTCATAAAAAAACATATTTAGCCTTTGTGGCAGGTAGTGGTATCACTCCTGTTTTGTCAATGGTAAAGTCAATGTTAGAAACAGAACCTAATAGTAAGTTTGTATTGGTTTATGGAAATAAATCTGCAAACGAAACTATGTTTAAAAAGCAACTTGAGAATTTACAGACTACCTATCCGAATCAATTATTTCTTCAATTTGTATATAGTCAGTATCAAGAAGATGGTACACTTTTTGGAAGAATAGATAGTTCAGTTCTTAATTATATTTTAAATAATAGATTTAAGGAGTTGAGTTTTGATGAATTTTTTCTTTGTGGACCAGAAGCTATGATAAATAGTATTCAATCTGACTTGTTGGAAAAAAGTTTTTCTAAAGATAGTATTCATTACGAATTGTTTTCAGCTAAAACAGAAGAAGCAATAGAAAGTATTGAAAGTTTAGACGGAGAAACTACAGTTACAGTTATTTTAGATGATGAAGAGGAAACCTTTGTAATGGATAAAGAAAAGACAATTTTAGAAGCAGCTTTAAAAGAAGGTTTAGACGCTCCTTACTCTTGTCAAGGAGGAATTTGTAGTTCTTGTTTGGCACAAGTAACAAAAGGAAAAGCTACAATGGTTCAGAATTCAATTTTGTCAGAAGATGAGGTGAAAGATGGTTTAATTTTAACCTGTCAAGCACATCCTATTACAGATAAAATTACAATTGATTTTGATAATGTGTAAAATGAGTAAATGATATTATGAATGATATTTTAAATGCAATACCTATTGGTTTTGGACTTGCCTTTATGATAGGTCCTGTATTTTTTGTACTACTAGAAACAAGTGCAACAAAAGGATTTAGAGCTGCATTGGTTTTTGATTTCGGAGTGATACTGGCTGATATTATTTTTATTTCTTTTGCTTATTATGGTAGTCGTACCATGCTTGAGAAAATAAAAGATGATCCAAAACTATTCTTGTTAGGTGGCGGTATTTTATTTATTTATGGGTTGCTGACTTTTTTTAAGAGCAGAAAACCAGTAATAACTGATGCTGATCTGGTCGTTGTTGAGAAGAACAATTATATAGGTTTATTTTTTAAAGGATTCTTTTTAAACTTTATCAATATAGGAGTACTTGCTTTTTGGTTAGGTATGATAGTGATTGTGAGTCCAAACTTAGAAATGAATCATACACGTATCATAACTTATTTTGGAGTTGTTCTATTGTCCTATTTTGTAACTGATTTGTTTAAGATTGTATTGGCAAAACAATTAAAAAATAAGTTAACTCCCGCTGTTATTTGGAAAATTAAAAGAGGTATGGGCATCACTTTAATGGTGTTTGGACTGTTTTTAGCTGCTCAAGGCTTTGTATCAAAAGAGACCAAACAAAAAATAGATAACGCTATTGAAAACAAAATGAATAAGTCTTAAACCCAGATTTTCTAATGTATAAATCGGGTTAGTTAAACTCCCGTACTGCCAAAACCTCCAGAACCACGTTTGGTTTCATCTAATACAGTTACTTCTTGCCAAGCTGCCTGTGTATATTGAGCAATGACTAGTTGAGCAATTCTTTCACCATCATTAACAACAAAATCTTCATTAGAGAGGTTGATTAAAATCACACCTATTTCACCTCTATAATCAGCATCAATAGTGCCTGGAGCATTGAGTACGGTAATTCCTTTTTTTGCAGCCAAACCACTTCTTGGTCGTACTTGAGCTTCGTAACCAATGGGCAATGCGATAAAAAGTCCAGTTTTAACAATAGTTCTATCTAATGGTTTTAAGGTAATAGCTTTGTCTAAATTTGCTCTTAAGTCCATTCCTGCAGAAGCAGAAGTTTCATAGCTAGGTAATTTGTGTTTTGATGTATTGATAATTTTTACAGTCATTTTTTTAATATGTTTTTTAATTCACTCTTTTCATTTATTAGGATAAATGAAATGTAGCCAATAATAAATAGTGTTGAGATATAATAGTTTTTTTCGAAGTAATAAAAGGATAGTAAAGATAATCCGAAAGATATTAGTATATACAAAGATACTTTGCTGATGTTGTAAGGTACTTTATAAAATTTTTGCCCATAAAAATAAGAAATCAAAGTCATTCCACCATAGGCAATTAATGTTGCTATAGCAGAAGCCATAAAACCAATTTTAGGAATAAAAATGAGGTTAAAAACAATAGTAAGTACTGCTCCAAAAATAGAAAAATACATGCCATATTTGGTTTTGTCAGTCAGTTTGTACCATACCGATAAGTTGTTGTATACACCTAATAATAAATTTGCTAATAAAATGATAGGAACAATAGATAAAGCTTGATAATATTCAGGCTTGCCTAATAATATACCAGCAAATAAATGAATGTAAACAACTACAATTAACATAAAAACAGAGCCTATAATTGTAAACCAAGTCAATATTTTAGCATACGTTTCTTTTGCATTTGCTTTGTCAGCATGGTTAAAGAAGAAAGGTTCTGCTCCTAATCTAAAAGCCATGACATACAAAACCATAAAAACACCTAGTTTATAACAAGCAGCATAAATACCCATTTGGTCTTTGCCAATTTCTTTGACTAATAAAAGTTTGTCTAGATTCTCATTGGTAACATATGCTAAACTACCCACCATAATTGGTAAACCATAAGTTAACATTTTTTGAAGTGTTTTTTTGTCAAATTCAAAGCCGAATTTAAACATAGAAGGTAAGAGCATTAAAAATGTCACCAAACTAGCAATTAAATTAGAAATAAATATATAAACTACAGTTGGTGTGGTGTGGTAAGATTCAGTTATTATATTAGGTAAGCTTATGTTATTTTTTATTGCGTAAGGCACAAACCATAAAAAGAAAAGATTGAAAATTGCATAGATGAGAATATTTGAAACTTTATAAAAAGTAAACTTTAGAGGTCTGTTGGTTACTCGTAAATAGGCATATGGAATGACTACTAACAAATCTAATGCAGTTACAAAAGTTAATATTTTTAAGTGTATAGGGTTGCTAAAACCTAGTAGATTAGCAAAAAAACTATTAAAAAAAAAGAGCACACTTAAAAACAGAGCGGTAGAAATTAATAAGGCAATAAATGAAGTAGAAACAATTTTTCCTTTTTCCTTTTCTTTTGAAAAAAATCTAAAAAAAGAGGTTTCTAAACCCAAGGTTAAAAAAGCAATAAAATAGGCTGCAAAGACAAAATACCAGGTGTTTTCAGCAAATTTATCAGATTCAAGCTTTTCTGTGTGCAGTCTAGTCAATAAAATATTGATAGCTCTAGGGAGTACAGCCGCAATTCCGTAAATGATAGTGTCTTTGAAAAAGCGTTGTAAAGTGCTCAAGTTCTAAATGATTTTAAGAGATATAGGTTTACTAAATCTAGTAAAGCGAATGTAAAAAAGTTAATTGGTTTTATAAAATAAAAAAGCCCTTACTAATTAACAGTAAGGGCTTTTAATGTATTTGTGTTTAATTACGCTTCAATTGGCGTAATAGAAACGTAAGATCTATTGTCTCTTTTTTTTGTAAATTTCACAATACCATCAACTTTAGCATGTAATGTATGGTCTTTGCCCATATATACATTTTCACCTGGATGATGCTTTGTGCCTCTTTGACGGATAATAATATTACCTGCAATAGCACCTTGACCTCCAAATATTTTAACGCCAAGTCGTTTCGATTCTGATTCTCTACCGTTTTTTGAACTACCTACACCTTTTTTATGTGCCATGATTTATAATTTTAAAACTTGTCTACTGACAAGTATGTTTATTAAATATTTTTTAGAGGTTGTATTATTCAATACCTCCTTTAACTTCATTTTGCCATTTGTTCAACTCTTCCCATTTACCTTCAGCAGCCATTTTAGCTTGCTTTGGCCATGAGCCAGGGTTTTTAGATGCGTATCTAGAGCCAGCAGCTTCTAGAATAGCTTTTAAATCTTTTTGAGAAGCTTTTGCTAATTTAGCAAAAGTATCAATACCAGCTGCCACAAAAATTTCAGCAATTTTAGGTCCAATACCTTCAACTTTCTTTAAATCGTCAGCTTTGGTTGTCTTTGCTTTAATTGGAGCTTTTTTAGCTACAGCCTTTTTAGTAGCAACTTCTTTTTTAGCAGTTACTTTAGCTTTAGGAGTTTCCTTTTTTGGTTCAGCTTTTTTGGTAGGAGCTTTTTTAGCACCACTAGCTATAATACTTTCAATCTGAATTTCAGATAAATATTGGCGATGACCATTTTTAACTTTGTAACCTTTTCTACGTTTTTTCTTAAAAACGATTACTTTGTCACCTTTAAGGTGTTTTAAAATTTTGGCAGTCACTGCTGCACCTTCTATAACTGGGGCACCTAAGGTTATCTTGCCATCATCCAATAAAAGAACGTTGTCAAAAGTAACTTTTGAACCCTCTTTGTCTTGCAAACGATGTACAAAAACCTTCTGGTTTTTAGCAACTTTAAACTGCTGCCCTGCTATCTCTACAATTGCGTACATATAATTATGTTTTTATAAAATTTAATTTTCGTAAAATCCTCCTTAGAGAAAAACGAGTGCAAATATACTTCATTTTTGTATATAAACGACAAGTTGAAAAGGTTTTTTAATTGAATAGGATTAATTTTTTCAAATTTCTATTTTCGGTTGGTTAAATAAACACCTAAAAGTATAACTATACCTGCAAGAAGTTGAATTGGTATTAATCGTTCGCCGTCTAAGACTCCCCAAAAAATAGCAACAATTGGGATTAAATAAGTGACAGATGAAGAAAATACGGGTGATGAAAGTTGTACCAAACGATTAAATATAAAGGTGGCAAATGCCGAGCCTAATACGGCTAAAATAGTTAAATAGATTAGTGACGGGTAGGTGGTTCTAGAAAATATAAAGGTGTTTGTGAAATCAGAATACCAAAGTACTAATAAAGAAGGGATTATTAATACTACAAAACTACCTGTGGTTATACCTAATGCACTCACATTTGATAGATTTTTTTTAACGATGTTAACATTGAATGCATAACCAACAGATGCAATTAACGGAAAAATTGAAAACCAATAATTTTGATTCGGATTGAGCTCTGATCCTTTAAAAATTAAAACTACAGTACCAATTAATCCTATAAAAACACCTATAAGCTGATGTTTCTTGAATGCAAATCCGAAAAATAAAGCACCTATTATTAATGTGTTTAAAGGAGTTAAAGAGTTTAAAATTGAAGTAATAGAGCTGTCAATTCCTTTAATAGCAAATGAAAATAAGAATGCGGGAAAGAAAACGCCAAAAAATGCTGTGATAGTAATGTGTGTCCATTCCTTTTTTTGGATAGAGAAAAGGCTTTTAAAGCCCATAGGCAGTAAAACCAATGCTGTTATTAGAATTCTTAAAGAACCTACTTGAATAGGACTTAAACTAATCAAAGATTTTTTAATTAATATAAAAGAACTTCCCCATATGACGGATAGGATAAATAAAAAAAACCATCGTAATTACTTGTTCTTCATAAGTTGAAATATTAATACAAAAATGATGTAAATAATATTAAAAAGTATAATTTTGGTTACTTAAAGATATTAAGGTATGAAAAATTTTATAAGTATTGTTTTTTCGTTAGGATTGCTGTTGTTTTCTATTTCATGTGATAAAAACACCAAAAATAAAGAAGTAAAGTCAGAATTAGCTCTAACAAAAGGTAAAACAACTGAAAAGTCACAAAAAATCTCATTAGAAATTGAAGGCATGACCTGTGAGATAGGCTGTGCAAGGACTATTCAATCAAAATTATCAAAAAAAGAAGGGGTGAAATCGGCTAAAGTTAGTTTTGAAGATAAAAGGGGGGTTGTAGAGTTTTA
>JAJRPL010000133.1 GCA_024280815.1 Bacteroidota bacterium | reverse complement strand
TATACGCCATATAGTATAGATTTGAATTTACTTTAATTGTATGGGTGTTAAATCGATATCCTAATTCAAAATCATTCAATTTTTCTGCGTTGGTAATTCCGTTTTCAAAATCACTTCTTCTAGGTTCTCTATTCGCTCTAGCATATGAAGTATACAACTGACTTTGAGAATTGATTTTATAAGTAAGTCCAGCTTTCGGATTAAAAAACTGGAAATTTTCATCTACTGTTAACGGAACTCTATCTGAAGTTAATCCATCAGTTTCGTAACCTACAAAACGTCCTTGTAAATCTCCATAAAGACTAAATTTTTCGTTAATTTTATACGTGGCTTTAGAAAAAATACTAAGATCTGATTTTGTAGCATCACTAAAATAATAACGATCTCTAATATTAGTGTTATTAGCTAATTGTTTAGCCCATATCACTTCCCCAAAATGATCTCCTGTATAATTACTGTATGAAAGACCTGTGATGATATCTAGAGCGTCATTTTTATAGTTGACATTAAAATTAGCTACATAAAAATCGTTATCTAACCAACGACGAACAATAACATCACTTCCTTCTTCAATAAGGTTGTTATAATCTTCTGCAGATCTTTCAGCTTTAAATTGTTCAAAATAACCTTTTCCTTTGGTGTAATTTAAACCAAGGTTTGTTGACCAGTTATTATCAAAACGTTGATTCCAATGTAATTGGTAATGATTTTGACCATAATTGTCTATTTCATTATCATAGGTATACGGGTTTTGACGACGGTTTTCTTTTAATTGTTCAGCGGTTATACCAAACCAAGCTTGATAGGTTTTTTCTTTTCCGCCAAAAGCCAATGCTTTTATTAATGTATTGTCATTAACATAAGATGCTTGTAAAAAGTATGATTTTAAATCAGCGTAAGCTCTATCTACATAACCATCAGAATAGATATTAGACAACCGACCTGCCAATTCAAAATGATTATTTAATTTTCCTGTACTAAATTTAACCGTATGTTTTCTTGTTCCATACGATCCAAATGCATTTGAAATTTCACCATTGGCATTTTCTGAAACAGCATCAGTTAAAATATTTAAACTTGCACCAAAAGCACCAGAACCATTGGTTGATGTACCTACACCTCGTTGTAACTGCAGACTCTGAGTTGAAGAGGCAAAATCGCCCATATTTACCCAAAACGTGCCTTGACTTTCAGCATCATTATACGGGATTCCGTTAATGGTTACATTGACTCTAGAAGCATCACTACCACGAACCCGAATACCTGTATAACCTACACCAGCACCAGCATCACTGGTAGTTACAACATTAGGCAAGTAATTCATTAAAATAGGAATATCTTGTCCTAAGTTTCTTTTAGCTAACTCTTCTTTTGTGATATTAGAATGTGTAATAGGTGATGTTGCATTGACACGTACAGCTTTTACAATGACTTCGTCTAGTTTTTCAGGCTCTTGACCGATTTGAATATCTATAACTTTATCAGATGAAAGATAAAATGACCTTTCAATGGGTTGTGACATAAAACTAAAAGTTAAGGTATATTGTCCTTTCAGTAGTTTTAATTCATAGTTACCATCAAAATCAGTTGAAGTTCCTTTGACGGTTCCTTTAATAATTACGGCAGTACCAGGTAAAGGTTGATTTTTTTCATCAGTTACAGTTCCTGAAACAGTATATTCTTGAGCAAAAACAACTCCTGAACATAGGATAAAAGAAAGTAAAAAGAAAATAAAACTTGGTTCCTGCCTACGTAGGAATGATAGGTTATTGAATAAATTTTTCATACGATTATATTTATAATCGAATAAAAAGAGGTAATTATTCGTTGGTTTTGTTTGATAAAAAAAGGAATAAATAATAATTTTTTCCCTCTCGCCATCTGAGCACTTCGCTAAGCATGTCTACAAGACATGTTCTCTTTGCTCGTGTCCCTAAACAGCATTACCTGTTCTAGGTTCAATGGGTGTAATCTCAGCCGTTTTAATTTAAAATTAAAAAAGCACCCCTTTAAGATTGAGGCAAAGGTAAATTAGATTTTTTGATTAAGAGTTATGAATTACAATTATTTAATGTGATAATATTTCACCTAGTTATTAAAATAGAGCTTACTTTTGTAAAGTAAATAATAAAAAAATGATTCTTTTAGATAAACCTTTTGTATCTGATTTTTTAATAGACACGATAAAAAAAAATAAAATTCCTGTTTTGAAAACCCCATTTTCAAAAACCTTTTTTTCTGATAAAGAGATAATACTTTTATCCGACAATAAAGCAATTGAAACTGTCATAGATCAAAAGGCATTAGTATATACAAATTCTGAAAATTCAATAGCTTGGATTAGCAATAATTTAAGTGATACAGATTTGCCTCAATACATAGAAGTTTTTAAAAATAAAGAAAAATTTAGAGAGTTAATTTCGAAATTATACCCTAATATTTATTTTAAAAAAGTGGCATTTAAAGACTTAAAAAAATTAGATATTAATGCACTTCCATTACCATTTGTTATTAAACCGAATGTTGGTTTTTTTAGTTTGGGTGTACATATAATAAAAACAAAAAATGATTGGAGAGAAGCGTTAATCTCACTAGCGTTAGAAATGCAAACAGCAAATGAGATTTACCCTTTAGAAGTAATGAATGCTAAAGAATTCATTATTGAATCATATATTGAAGGAGAAGAATACGCTATTGATTGTTATTTTAATGCCAAAGGGAAACCTATAATTTTAAATATTTTAGAACATCAATTTTCTTCTAATGATGATGTAAGCGATCGCCTATATTTTACGTCTACAGCAATAATAAAAAAGTTAAAAGCT
>JAJRPL010000132.1 GCA_024280815.1 Bacteroidota bacterium | reverse complement strand
TAAATCTCTAGGTTTAGACGATTTAAAACCATTTAATCCGCAAGAAAAAATTATAGAGTATGTACTTAAAGATAGTACTACTAAAAAACTAATAGACTTACCTTTAGATGACTTTGCCGATGTTACAGCAAGTGAATCTGTAGCTCCTGGTGGTGGATCAATTGCTGCTTATGTTGGAGCATTGGGCGTTTCTTTAGGCACAATGGTCGCCAATTTATCTGCTCATAAAGCAGGCTGGGATGATCGCTGGGAATACTTTTCAACTTGGGCAGAAAAAGGACAAACCTATAAAAACAACTTATTGTTTTTGGTTGATGAAGATACCAATGCTTTTAATAAAATCATTTTAGGGTTTAGGATGCCAAAAAGTACAACACAAGAAAAAGAAGCAAGAAAACTAGCCATTGAAAATGCCACAAAATACGCTACAGAAATTCCTTTACAAGTAATGGAAACTGCTTATAAATCTATGGAAGTCATGCAAGCTATGGTTAAAGAAGGCATACCAAGTTCGTTATCAGATGCTGGTGTTGGGGTTTTATGTGCAAGAACAGCAGTATTGGGTGCATACTTTAATGTACGAATTAATGCAAAAGATTTAAAGGATAGAATTTTTGCTAAAGAAATACTCAATAAAGCTGAAAAAATTTATAAAGACACACAGCAAATTGAAAATGAAACTATTACTTTTATTAATTCTAAAATTTAAATTATGAGTTGCCAACATTGTTGTGGAGCAAACCTACAGTTTGATATTGACAATGCAAATAAAGACCTTAAGCATTATCTTAAAAAAGGCTCACGTAAGATGACCAAGTTGTTAATTAATGCTTTAAAGCAAGAAGAATTACACGATTTGTCTTTATTAGATATTGGAGGCGGTATTGGCCCTATCCCTTTAGAATTAATACCAAACGGAATACGTAAAGTAACAGATATTGATGCTTCACAAGGTTATATTGATGTTGCTAAAGCTGAAATGAAAAAACGTAATTACCATCAAATAAGTTATCAATTAGGTGATTTTGTTGATCTCAGTAATCAAATAGAAAAACATGACATTGTTACGTTAGATAAAGTTATTTGTTGTTATCCTCATGTAGAAGAATTGTTAAAAACATCGCTTTCTAAAGCTACTAAATATTACGGATTGGTTTATCCGCAAGCCACTATTATTTCTCGAATTGTTGTTTGGGCTTTAAATTTAAAACTTAAACTTAAAAAGAACCCCTTCCGTACTTTTATTCACAATCCTGAATTAGTGCATAATACCATTACAGCTGCAGGTTTTCAAAAAATTTATAGTGGTAAAACCTTATTATCTTGGCAAATACATCTTTATAAAAAAACAGTTACGTAAAACTCTGTACTGCCAAATCATACCCTTTTAAGCCCATGCCCACAATAATACCACTAGCATTGGGTGAAATATAAGAATGGTGTCTAAACTCTTCTCTATTATACACATTAGAAATATGTACTTCTATTACTGGGGTTTCAATTGCTTTTACGGCATCTGCAATACCTACAGATGTATGTGTATATGCAGCAGCATTTAAAACAATACCATCATAACTAAAACCAACTTCATGTAACTTATCGATCAACTCACCTTCAATATTAGATTGATAATATGTCAATTCAATTTTAGGATATTTTTTTTGTAAAGATTTAAAATAATCTTCAAAAGAAGCATCTCCATAAATGGTAGGTTCTCTTTTTCCTAATAGATTTAAATTGGGTCCGTTGACAATCAGTACTTTCATTATTTATATCTCTTTTAAGTTAAAAATTATACCAAAAATAAACAATATTTTCTTTTAAAAACAGTAAATTTGTAGTCTATTAATTTTTTAAAAATCACAGATATGAAAAAGATTATTTTATCAGTCATTATTGCAGGTTTTTTCACGGTATTTAATAGCACAACTATAAATGCACAAGCATTTGAAAAAGGAAATATTAATGTTGGTGGTAGTATTGGTGTTGGTAGTACCTTAGGTGGTGGGTTGCCTATTGGTGCCCATGCAGATTATGCAATTACAGACGCTATCAGTGCCGGTATTTATGCTGGATTCGCAAGTTATACTTCTGGATATTTAGATTATAATTGGAAATATAACTACACTATTATTGGTGTAAGAGGTGATTATCACTTTGGAGAGTTAATTGGTAGTTTACCTGAAGAATTAGATGTATATGGAGGTTTGGGGCTCTATAACTATAGTGTAAGCGTTACAACTAGCAGTGGATATAAATATACAGGAAGAGATAATTCTGGACTGAATGCAAGTGCACATGCTGGTGCGAGATATTACTTTACGGACAATATCGCAGCATTTGTTGAGGCAAGTCATGAAATTTCATATCTACAATTAGGTGTGACTTTTAAATTCTAAAATTTTATTTATAAATCTAAAAAAGCGGCTTTTAGCCGCTTTTTTAGATTTATAAAGTCTCTATTAATTAAAACTATAACCTACACCAATAGTAAAGGTATTTGCTCTTACAGATAAAGAATTACTCACTGGCCCATCATATCTATTAGTCAATTCTAATCCGTAACGAGCTTGTACAAAAAACTTTTCATTGATATCATATCCTGCTCCAAAAACTAAATCAACTCCTGTAGAGTTAAATGCTTTGTCTAAATTAACCTCTGTACCTAATATATCATCAATATCTTTCAATCCGTCTTTAATATCTTTTAAATTGGTAGAAAAACTCAATTGTGGTCCTGCTTGAATATTAATTTTATCAGCCACATAATATTTCATCATTACAGGTAAATAAATAAAAGCTAATTTTCCTGCACTACCGTAAGTCAATTCTGGTTGAATATGGAATTTCTCTGACATTTCAATATCAGCAAAAGCTCCTATATTAAATCCTGTTACATTTATGGCATCAATATTTGCGACATCAAAACCTAATACAGAAATATCAATATCGGTATTACTATTCAATAGTCCGCCTGTAAGACCAAATTTAACATTAGTTTGAGCCTGCATAAAAGTTATGCCAAAAATTGCTATTAAAACAATTAAAGATAATTTTTTCATAATAATTTTATTTTTTAAGTTTAAGTTATGATGCAAGGTATAAACTTTTTTTAACAAATATCTTTAGAATATACGCTAGATCGTTTTTATGTATATTTACAATGAAAAAACTGTGCCAAATTAATGAAGTGGAATAATTATTTACTTGATTACCAATTATACCTTAAAATAGAGAGGGGCTTATCTGCCAATTCAATTGAAAATTACAGCAGAGATATTAAAAAATTAATTAATTTTTTGGTCGATAACGATATTCAAATTTCTGCCATAGCCATTACTGATGAAACTATTCAACAATTTATCTATCAAATTTCTAAAGAAGTCAATGCAAGAAGTCAATCTAGAATTATTTCTGGTTTGCGTAGTTTTTTTGATTATTTAATTTTTGAAAACTACAGAAAAGATAATCCAACTTCAATATTAGAAACCCCTAAAATAGGTAGAAAACTACCTGATACCTTATCACTACATGAAATTGATTTACTGATTAGTGCAATTGATTTAAGTACTAATGAAGGTGAACGTAACAGAGCCATGTTAGAAATACTTTATAGTTGTGGACTGCGAGTTACAGAGCTTATCACTTTACAAATATCTGATTTATTTTTTGATGAAGGTTTTATTAAAGTTACAGGTAAAGGTGACAAACAGCGTTTTGTACCCATTAATATTGAAACCCAAAAATATATCAATATTTACATTAAAGAAATAAGGATACAAGTTAAAGTCAAAAAGGAATTTGAAGATACATTATTCTTAAACAGAAGAGGTAAACAACTTACCCGTAATATGGTGTTCATCATTATTAAAGAATTGGCTATCAAAGCAGAAATTGACAAAAAAGTGAGTCCACATACGTTTAGACACTCTTTTGCTACACATTTACTAGAAAACGGAGCTGACTTACGATCTATTCAACAAATGATGGGTCATGAAAGTATTACCACTACAGAAATTTATATGCATTTAGATAAAAGCTTTTTAAAAGGGGTGATTGAAAAATATCATCCAAGAAAATAAAACCCTTCTTTGAAACATCAAAGAAGGGTTTTAATCATGTTACTATTGCTTTTACTTTGCAATACTAACTGCTCTAGTTTCTCTTATTACAGTAACTCTAACTTGACCTGGATAGGTCATATCATTTTGAATTTTTTGAGAAATATTAAAAGATAATTCTGAAGCTTTAATATCGTCAACCTTTTCACTTTCTACAATAACACGCAGCTCTCTACCAGCTTGTATAGCATATCCTTTTTGCACACCACTAAAGCCAAAGGCTACGTCTTCTAAGTCTTTTAAACGTTGTATGTAAGAATCTAACACTTGACGTCTTGCTCCTGGTCTTGCTCCTGAAATAGCATCACAAACCTGAATAATAGGTGCATATAACGACTTCATTTCAATTTCATCATGGTGAGCACCAATGGCATTACAAACATCTGGTTTTTCGCCATATTTTTTTGCCCAATCCATACCTAACAATGCATGTGGCAATTCACTTTCTGTATCAGGCACTTTACCAATATCATGTAACAGTCCTGCTCTTTTAGCTACTTTCGGATTCAAACCTAACTCTGCAGCCATAATAGCACAAAGATTAGCAACTTCACGTGAATGCTGTAATAAATTCTGACCGTAAGAAGAACGATATTTCATTCTACCCACCACTTTAATCAATTCAGGATGTAAACCATGAATACCTAAATCTATTACCGTTCGTTTACCTACTTCTACAATTTCTTGATTGATTGATTTTGAAGTTTTAGCAACAATTTCTTCTATTCTTGCTGGATGTATTCTACCATCTGTTACTAATTTATGTAAAGATAGTCTCGCAATTTCTCTACGAATTGGGTCAAAACAAGAAAGTATAATTGCTTCTGGCGTATCATCAACAATAATTTCAACCCCAGTAGCTGATTCTATAGCTCTAATATTACGCCCTTCTCTACCAATAATTCTACCTTTTACATCATCAGATTCAAGATTGAAAACAGACACACAATTCTCAACAGTTTGTTCAACGCCTACACGCTGTATAGTATTTAGTATAATTTTTTTTGCTTCTTGCTGAGCAGTCAATTTTGCTTCTTCAAGCGTAGATTGAATATACCCCATCGCATCTGTTTTTGCTTCAGCTTTTAAAGACTCTATCAATTCTTTTTTTGCATCTTCACCTGAAATACCAGAAATTACTTCAAGTTGCTCTACTTGTCTTTGATGTAATTTTTCAACCTCTTTCTTTTTCTTATCTAAAAACTCAATTCTATAATCATAATCAGCTTTTTTCTCTTCTAAAGTTTTATTCAGTTTAGAATTCCTATCGAGTTCTTGAGCAACCTTCGATTCTTTTTCTCGAATTCTTTTTTCAGCTTCAGAAACTTTTCTATCTCTATTTAAAATCACTTTTTCATGTTCAGATTTTAATTCAATAAATTTTTCTTTAGCCTGAAGAATTTTATCCTTTTTTAGAGCTTCAGCATCTACTTTAGCGGTTTTTAGTATTGATGCAGCATTTCTTTTTGCATCTCTTAATAATGCAGATGCTTTATTTTTTTCTAGCATTTTTGCAATAATAAACCCTATAATCAATCCTATTATAATGCCTATTATTATTGGTAAAATCATTCCTTCCATTTAATTTAGTTTTAGGTTAAATACATTTTTTAACAATTTCTTTTAAAATCACAGCATAAATCTTCATCAAATTGTAAAAATAGTATATAAAAAAACCTACATTAGAAAGGTCTTATAAACTCCTTGTAAACAAGTTTAGGGTTAACTGGCTGATCAAGTATCCGAGATACTGAAATAAATTTCAGTCCAAACGGCACGCTTTACTAGCTTAGACTCACCCTTTTTAAAAAAATAGTGTTGAGTTTAATAAACAAATAACTAATGTAGGCATTCTCCTGAAAAATCAGGAGTAGTTTTTTAAAAGAACGTATTTAAAGATAAGTATCTAAAACTGCACTCATCTTTCTTAACTTATTTTCAATAGCTTCACCATCTTGCTCATTATAAATACCTTTTACTTCTTGTAAAGACGCAAATTGTAATGCACACATGGCCATTATATCTTGCTTATCTCTTACATCATAATTTGATTCAAACTTCTTAATAAGGTCATTTATTTTTTTAACAGCTTTACGTACCCCTTCTTCTTCACCTTCACTGCTGATAGTTAACGGATAAACTCTATCGCCAATAGTAACTTTTATTTTTAACTTACTGTTCATTGAGTTTATTCACTTAACTGCAAAATGCATTTATCTATTTCACGAATTAACGTGTTTATTTTAAGCTTTGTTGAATGTTTATCCTCTTTGTCACCTACCATCGCTTTCGCAACTTTTAATGATTCGTATTTGTTTTCAATAGCACTAATAGATTCTTGTTGTGCATGAACATCTTGAACTAACTTTTTGCTTTTTTCTAAAAGCTGTTGGTTTTCAATTTGTAATAACTCATACTTAGCAAGCATCTTTTCAAGCTTACTTTGCAATGAATCAACTATTTCTAAAACATCACTCATCAAATACAGAGATTCTAAACATTACCTACAAATTTAGTGTTCTAATTAGAACTATCCAAAAAAAATAGAAGACATTATGAAATAATAGTTTTAATAGCCTGACAATTAGATGTCTATTTTTTAATTTTTTAATGTGAATATGAATCATTATTTTTGGAGAATTATGATGAGAACTTTTTTATTTTTAGTTGTTTTTTTTAGCAGTTATAACGGGTTTACACAAGTTAATTATCCTAAGGATTATTTTGTAAAACCTTTAGAAGTACCTTTAATTTTATCTGGCACCTTTGGCGAGTTGCGTACCAATCATTTTCATGCGGGACTAGATATTAAAACTCAACAACGCCAAGGACTGAATGTTGTTTCTTCAGCTAATGGTTATGTTTCTAGAATAAAAATTTCTCATTGGGGATATGGAAAAGCTTTATATATCACCCATCCAAACGGATACACGACAGTTTACGGTCATTTGAAAAAATTTGCTCCTGAAATTGAAGCCTATATTAAAAAGCGTCAATATCAAAAAGAAAGTTATACGATAGAGTTATTCCCGAAATCAACCGAGCTAAAAGTCACTAAAGGAGAACTTGTTGCTTACAGCGGTAATTCTGGAAGTTCTGGCGGTCCGCATTTGCACTATGAAATTAGAGATAGTAGATCTCGTCCAATAAACCCTATGTTTTTCGGCATTGAATTGCCTGACACTAAAAATCCGCTATTTAGAGCAGCGGTTATTTATTCTTTCGGAAATTCTACTCATGTCAACAATTCTAACAAAATAAACGAACTTGTTCTCAAGTATAAAGATGGTGTAATGATTGCCAACACAGTCGAAGCCTATGGTAAAATTGGTATTGGTGTGAATGTAATTGATAAACTAGATGGTGCTCTAAACAACAACGGAATTTTCAATCTTCAAATGAGTGTAAACGGAAAAAAAGTGTACGAGCATGAAGTAAATACATTTAGTTTTACTGAATCAAGGTATATAAATACTTTGATGGATTATGAACGTTATTCCCGAAAAAGACAACGGATTCAAAAATGTTTTGTTGAGCCTGCCAATAAATTAAGTATCTACAAAAAATTAATAAATAATGGCTATTTAGACATTAAAGACGGATTATCTTACCATGTTCAAATTACTGCTAAAGATTTTAAAGGGAATTCTAGCAAATTAATCATCCCTATTAAAGGTGTAAAAAGTAATACCATAGTTAAAGATACAACCATTAAAACACCTCACTTTTTTAAAGCCAATGAATACAATAAAATAAATCAAGATAATATAAGTGTTGCTTTCGCTAAAAACAGCTTTTATAAGGATATTTATTTCGATTTTAATTATGATGGCAACATTGTAAAATTACACAATGCCAGTATACCACTCCATAAAAAGTTTACTCTGACATTCAACATTTCAAACTATCCAGCAAAAAACAAAAAACAAATTATTATTGCTCAAATAAACAAAAAAGGAAGGTTATCTTACGCTTCTACTAGACGTAAAGATAATAAAGTTTATACCAGAAGTAGATCATTAGGTAAGTACACCTTGGCTATTGATTCCGTTAAGCCTAAAATCAAACCTATTAACTTTAAAAACAATAAGAAATTATCAAAATACAGGTATCTTAAAGTGAAAATTTCTGATAATCTTTCAGGAATTAAATCGTACAGAGGTGAAATTGATGGCAAGTGGATTTTATTTGAATATGATGCTAAAAGAAGGTTGCTAACTTACGATTTTAACGACTCAAAATTAGAAGGTAAAAAACACAACTTAAAAGTTACTGCTACTGACAATGTAAATAATACTAATACGTATATTGCAACGTTTTATAAATAGAATGCATTCATAAAAAATTTGATAAATTTAATAATTCGCATCAATACTGAAATTTAAAGACTTGCAAAACAGAACTGTAATTTTATTTTTATTATCCCTTATTTTCACCTTTACGATTGTAGCTCAGACTGCAACAGTAAAAGGAATTGTAAAAAACGAAAACGGAAAACCAATTCAAGACGTTTCTGTCACTTACAATCAAAAAGGGACTTCTACCAACAAAAAAGGAGAGTATTCATTACAAGTACCCTCAGGTAAAAACGTCACTATTACTTTTAGCCACATTTCTTTTACAACGTTAAACAAACGTATTAAAGCACCTAAAAATAGAACATTTTTTTACTCACCTAAACTAAACTTTAAAGTTGAAGAAATTGAAGGTGTTGTAGTAAAAAATAATAAAG
>JAJRPL010000131.1 GCA_024280815.1 Bacteroidota bacterium | reverse complement strand
TAATTTGAAATTCTAAGTGTCGTGTCATAACGATAGAAATCTTCTGTGATATGATATAAAATAGCTTTAAAAATCCCTTCAGGATTATATTCATAAGAATCATTACTTACTACAATTTCAAAACCTTGTTCTCCATCAAAAGTATCATCAGTAAATGAAACACAATTGTAACAAAACCCAGATTCTTTGGTTAAAGAGCCAAAGGGAAAAATATATCTATCCTTATATTCTCCATTTTCATCTTCTTCCATCAATTGCAATAAATAATAATCTTTCTGGTTTGGGTTGTCATTTATTTTAATTTTAAAAGTGTTTTTTGTTAATGAATCTTCTAAAATCTGTACTTTTTCAGGGTAAATTTGTGTTGCTGTTATTGTTTCATAATTTGGTGCAGAGATACTCAATGTATATTCATTATTTGGAACAAAATTAAGATTAGAATTAGCAACATAAAAATTAGTCTCAGTAGTACTATGAAAATCGATTGTTGAATTATTTCCTGTCAGAGTAACATCTGCGTCTTTTAAAACCTGATCTTCTGTGCTTTTTTCAAAGGGTCCTTGAGAGAAAGAAACCAATACTAGATTGGCTTTATCATCAGAACCTAATAAAGCAGTTCCTGCCAATTTACTTGTATGATCATCTACATCAATATCAATGGGTTTATCAAAAAAATCTTCAGAACAAGAAATCATTAATATACCTATTATTAAAAACACTATTACTTTATTTAGCTGTAACATATACTTAAAATTTAAATCGATAAGAAACTGAAGGCACTAAGGGTATTAAACTAACTTGTTTATACTGTTTTTTATTTGTATCAAAGTTTTCACCTAAATACACGTAAAACGGATTACTTCTCATATAAGCATTATACACTCCAATTATCCAAGCTCGCTCTCCCCATTTTTTCTTTTTTAGAAACTCTAACCCAACATCTAAACGATGATATGATGGCATTCTGTAACTATTCTTAGTTCCCACAATAGAAATTGGATCTAAATTCCCGTTTTGATCAAAACTAGTATAGGTTGCTTCTGTCAATGAAATTGCATTACCTGTACTATACACCCATGTACCACTTAAATGTAATCTGTCAGAAAATTTATGAATAGCAACCATTTCAAAATCGTGTCGTCTGTCAAACTTAAAAGGGTATTCTTTGCCTGAATTGATCTCGTCAAACTGCCTGTTGTTCCAAGCTAAAGTATAACCAATCCATCCTGTAGTTTTTCCTCTTTTTTTCTGCAACAACACTTCTAAGCCATAGGCTGTACCTGTACCTTGTGTAATTTTATCTTCCCAATTTTCTTCCACATTAAAAAAACTTGCTCCTTCCTTATAAGATATTACATTATCCATTTTTTTATAATACCCTTCTATACTAAACTCCAACTCATTCTTGAAAGTTGTGGCAACACCAAAAGCAGCTTGCCATGAAGTTTGTGGCTTAATTCTTTCTGTTGATGGTACCCAAAGATCGGTTGGTAAACCAATAGATTCATTAGTTAATAAATTAATATACTGTGCCATTGATGCATAAGATGCTTTTAAACTCCATTTTTTATTTACTAAATAACGAAGACCGATACGAGGTTGCAAAGAATTATACGTTTTATTACCAATGGTAAAACCAGAAGCATGCAAACCTATATTTGCTTTTAACTTACCGAATTGTAATTCATCTTCTAGATATCCAAAATATTCATTTGAATATTCCTTTTTTTGATTGTTTAGTGTTTCAAAATCTTCTTCATCAAAATCACCTTTTAATGCTAAGGCACCAGGGTTATAGGTATGATAGGTATTTCCAAAGCCAAAGCGAATATGATGATTAGGATTAGGTATATAATCAAAATCAACTTTTCCTGCAATATCGTAAATACCAGACTTGTACTTTGCTTCAAATTTATTATGTTCACCTTCATAAAAAACTTCTTCACCAACTTCAAAATCAAAATTAAATTTACTGTAGGTCAAGGTTGTATTTGCGAATAGTTTATTATTAATTTTATAATTCCACCGCATAGCAGTAATAACGTTACCCCAATCTATTCCAGCTTTGGTTCTATAAAAATCATCACTATCAAAATCATTTTCTTTAAAATCATTTTTAAAAACATCAGATCCTAAATAAGCACTTAAATAAATACTGTGTTTTTCATTAAATTTATGATTTACTTTCGCATTTAAATCATAGAAATAGGTGCTCAAATCTAAATCATCACCACTATCTTTTGAAGCTTTCTTAATAATTGGCTTGGCTATAATGTCAAAATAATTACGCCTTCCTGAAATCATAAATGAGCTTTTGTCTTTTACAATAGGACCTTCTAGGGTTAACCTAGAGGATAATAGTCCTATAGCCCCTTCACCATGAAATTCTTTTTTATTACCTTCTTTCATATTAATTTCAATCACCGAAGACAATCGTCCACCATAACGTGCAGGAAAACCTCCTTTAGTTAAAGAAACTCCTTTTATAGCATCTGTATTAAAAACAGACAGAAAACCTAATAAGTGCGACACATTATAAACAGGTACACCATCAAGGATAACCAAGTTCTGATCTGGACTGCCGCCTCTTACATAAACACCATTCATTCCTTCTGTACCACCTTGAACTCCAGGTAATAATTGCAATGTTTTCAAGACATCATTTTCGCCTAAAATGGTTGGAATTTTCTCTATAGCACTTATAGGAACACTTATACGACTCATTTGAGTTCGTTGCTCTATTTTTGGAGTTTTTCTAGCTACTAAAATCACTTCATCTAATGAAAGAGAAGGTTTTAAATTGAAATTAATAATGGTATCTTTTTTTAATTCAAAGACTAAATTTTTTGCTTGATAGCCAACAAAAGATGCATAGAGGTTTACCTCTCCTTTTGCTAAAGTCAAACTGTAAAATCCATAAGTATTTGAAGTTGCTCCTTTGCTTTTATTAGTTTCAAAAATGGTTGCTAAAATTAAACGTTCTGCAGTTTTAGCATCTTGTATATACCCACTTATGGTATATTTTTCTTGAGAAAAAGTAGTATTAAAAGTTAAAAACAGAAGGATTAGACTAATTTTCAATTTCATGGGTTTTGCCTTTATTTTGAGCAAATAAACCATTTTTTAAGACAGGTAAATGTTAAAATAGCTTTAAAGTTTTAAAAAAAAGGAGCTTAATTGAAGCAAAAAAAAAATTAAATCATATCTATTTAACCTGAATTCGATGTGAAATTTAATAAACTACTCAGAAGAGAATTATACTAGAATATTACCAGTAGTTAAATCTTCTTCATTTGTTGTTTCATCATCTTAATCTGATCTTTTAAAACGCCGTGTTTGTCTAATTTTTTAGCTTCAGCTATTAGGTTAGTCGCTTCACGTTTTCTTCTTTTTGTCATTGCTACACCTGCCAATTGTAATTTCGCCATGGCCACATCATGGCTCATTGACAAACCTAATTTCAATGCTTTTTTAAAGTATTTTTCTGCCTGTGTTAAATTGGTTTGAGAAACTAAAATACCATGTAAAAAATTAAAATAACCTTCTTGATTTTTTACCAATGCACTTGACGGGTTCTTAATATAATCTAACCACTTTTTTGCACCTTCGAAATTTTGCTTTCGTAACTGCATAAAAGAAAGTAATAAGAATTCATTTTTGTAATAGAAAAATATAAAAATACCTGATAACAATACTAAAGAAATACCATTCCCTATGTTGCCTCCTATAAATTGAAAAACTGCCCAAGCTAAAATTGCTATAGCTATAGCTAACTTGATATATTTATTAAACATGCTTTATTCTTTTGATTATTCTCTAAACAATTATCGAAATTTAATTTCGACTGCAAAATTACATAATGTTTTCCGTATTCTTAAAAATTAGCATAGGAATAATGTTAAAAAATAAAACATACTACTTAAAAAAACGTTATTGTTTTAATAATAATAAAATTATGAACCAATCCCGTCCTAAATAAATTTTAGAACAAAACAAAAGTATTGATTTTACTACAATCCATCTTAAAAAATCAACAAAAGTCAAAAAGAACCCCTTGTTTGATTTTATTTGGAGGTTTTTCTTTCTTTAAAAAGGGTTTA
>JAJRPL010000130.1 GCA_024280815.1 Bacteroidota bacterium | reverse complement strand
GCACTCAAGGTTAAAGGTTTAGAAGATGCTCTCACAGAAAAATCTATACAGATACAAGAGTTTGAAGCGAGTAAGGTTGAAATAGCTAAACTTAAAATGCAAATGTCTGAAACTGAGGCAAAAGTTAAATCAGAAATTCAAATTGAATTCTACGAAAAACTAGCAGAAGAAAAACAAAAAGCCATTCAAGAAGTTAACTCTCAAAATGAACTAAAAATGAAAGAGAAAGATGAACAGATAGCTCAGATAAGTCGTAAACTTGAAGAGACTCAGCAACAAACACAACAAGGCTCGATGCAACTCCAAGGTGAGTCACAAGAAGTGATAATTGAAGAGTGGCTCAAAGAACACTTCAGACTAGACACAATTGATGAAGTACCAAAAGGTGTGTTGGGTGCAGATTGCATCCAAACTGTTAATACTAGAGAAGCTCAAAATTGCGGCATTATTTGCTATGAAAGTAAAAATACAAAAAGTTGGAGCAACGATTGGATAGTAAAACTAAAACAAGACATGCTAAAAGTAAATGCTGACATTGGTGTATTAGTTACAACTGCTATGCCAAAGGGTATGGATAGTATGGGCTTCGTTGATGGCATATGGGTATGTACTCTAAATGAATTTAAAGGGAGTGTATTACTTTTACGTGAGAGCCTTATCAATGTTCAGCATGTGCTTGTGACTCAGGAGAACAAGAGTGATAAAATGAGTCTACTTTATAATTATCTCACAGGTAATGAATTTTCAATGCAGTTAAAATCTATTGTTGATGGATTTATAGCTATGCAGTCTGAACTAGATAAACAGAAACGCTCTAATATGTCTAGTTGGAAAAGACAGCAAAAAATGATTGATACAGTTATAAATAACACTACTGACATGTATGGCTCAATAAAAGGAATAGCTGGTAATGCTATAGCTAACGTACAAGCACTAGAACTAGAGTATCTTGAAGATGATGGAGAGTCATACAAATGAAGGTAAGCTGTATTTTCATCCATATCCGTATCTTAGTTCACTCTTGTTCCGGCAACAATCATGTGTGCCATGCTCGCCATATCTCCCGCACAAAATACAGATAGTAGATTGGTGAATTTAGGTCCTGTTATTGCTTTTAAGTTACCATTCTTAGTGTGATATAGGGTTGATATATCAAAGTTAAAAGTTACAGCTAAGTGATGTTTATTTTTATAAGATAAGATAATAGAATTAATTTTTAAAGTGAGAATATTTAATGAAAGATTATCAAGTTAGTAAGGAAGAATATTGCTTGTTGTGCGATGAGTACTTTAAGCAAAGAAGCATAGAGGCATTTCAGAAAGATATAGATAGATTAATTCTTAAATTAAATATTTTAGACAATTTTAAATTTTGGAAATTTTATATTGATAACACTAATGTGGAATGTTTGAGCACTTCAGAAAGTCAAGATTTTAACCAGTTGCTTAACTCTGTCAAATTTACAAATATAGAACAAGCATATTTTTTTTATAAAGTGTGCTTAGAATTTATTGACTTGAAAGAAAAGCTATATGTTAATTTAACTATTGTTTCAGACAAAGATAAAAAACTTACACTTCAAAAAAAATATTTTGATATATTATTAAATGCTTTCAGTAAAGATAAAAAGTCTGTTTCTTTAAAGATTGACTTCCTTGATACATTATTAAAAGAGAGTGCTTATAAAATTAAAGTACATAAAAAGGCTATAAGCACAACGGCGAACTTGCTTGGTATTAATAAAAACTCTTCTTTTCGTGTAAATACAGATAAAGATGGTGTTGTTGGTTATAAAATACGAAGTATACAACAAGGAGAGGTTAGAAAAATAAAATGTCCAGTATGTAGCCATGAAGAGACATTAGATATTAATAACAAAGATTCTTTATTTAAAACAAAAGGAAAAGATATTGTTCTTTATACATGTAAACATCTGAATCATGAAGATGCCAAAAAGAAGCCTGTAGAAATATTGATAAAAGAGTATTTAGAAAATCTTAATGGAATCGATCAGGTTGATTTTGTGCTATGGAACTATCTAATATTCTTTGAAAAATTTACGAAAGATATGGAAAATGACCCTTTATAATAGATGTAAAGATATACTACTTTTTGATACTAAAAAGAGAAATTTTTATATAAAAAGTATTGATGATTCAATAGAACAAATTTCTCAAGTTGTAGAACTAGAAAAAGAGAATGAACAGTTAAATCTTTATATCAATAATTTAGAAGTATTTTACCAAGGTGAGTATATAAATACAAAAATACAAGCGTATGAAAAAGAGATAGCTGAAAATTATTTTCATCTTTTAGATATGCTATGTGATTATATTTTATTGGAGCCTCATTCGTTAAACTATATAAGTGAGTATCGTATATTTGCAATACGAACTATGGAGTTGGCACTTTTTCTTCAAACCAAACGATTACAAATAAATGAATCATTTTTTAATAAAAAAGAAAAATATTTTTATGAGAATTTGATAAAAATATATCAAATTAATTTTAAAAAAGATCCAGTTTTAATTACCAACAATAATGAAAATGAGTTATTAGAAGAAACTATTAAAATTCATTCTGATGGAATTTTTATTGGCAAAGCACAAGTAAGTAAATATGTTTCAACTGTAAAAAATGGGGTTGGATATGCTCAAGAAATTACACTATACAGGTATTTAAGGCTACTTCAAGAGGATGTATTTAAGGTATATACACTAATAAAATCAGAAAAAAAAGAGGGAGGTAGTGGTGGAGGTCAGTATGTAGATTTAATAAAACTAGATCCTTACCCAAATAAAATTAATTATGACAATAAGATAGTACAAACAAAGCTGCAAAGCGCAACTAAGTATGATAGACATGGCTCAAAACATGATAGTGATGAAGAGATAGAAAGTATTTCCAAGTCGAAAAAGCGAATCCTAAATAGTAGTGGAAATATATATACCATTAAAGATATTGAAAAACAATATAATTTTTATGTTTACCATCAGTATAAATTAAAAACGAAAAGTTCTGATGAAAAAAACAAGTATAAAAAACAGCAACTTAATAAAGCCATTGGGCATCTTCAAGCAAAATCTAATTTAAATTTAAGTTCAAGGTATAGTATCCCTAAGATTGAACTACTAGCAACATTTCTAGACACTCTCGATAGTCAAACGATGGAATATAAATTATTAGTAACATCAATTTTGTTAGGTCTTGCTCCAAATAGAATCATTTCTATGAAGCTAAAGTTAATTACTGAATTACAATTAGTGAATAAAAAGTATATACGAGTTAATTTGACAACTGCCTATGCAGGAATAACAGGTTATGAAATATATAAAGAAACCAAGAAATATATTGAGTATGCAATACCCTCTATGCTAGTTGAATATTTAGATGATATTGGGCAAGCATTATTTGAACCATTAAAGCAAGAGATTTTAGATAACAAAACTATAATTGGAAATGATGTAACTCAAAAATTTAATGAGTGTAAGAGTGTTAAACATTTACATAATTTTATGCTAGAAGAGATAAGTGCAGAAAAAGTTAAAGATATTTATAACTTATTTTTAGAAAAACAGCATAAAAATTTATCAAAATATCTTAGACAAAAAAGAAATGCTTTTTCAAAAACAATTGTTCTGCATATTAGAAATTTACATTTATATACATTTTATTTTTTTAAAAATATTCATAAAGAGTCAGATGTTAATTTACTTTTTTTTAAAAAGAAAACAGCAAATATTCATACTATATTAGCATATGTAGTATCTAGCACTAATGTCTATAGGATGAGTGAATGGGTAGCATAGTTTGGAAGCATGTTAAACATTAAATTCAATAAAATGTTATTGAAACCAGAGAATGAATATAGTGGTTCAAATAAGGAGGTAAAAGCACAACAATTTAAAATATTTTTAACTTATTTAATGAAAATTGAAAGTAATAATAAGTTTTTATTAGGATCTGTTAAAATGATATGTTTGCGATATATTTTTTCAATACTCTTAGGGACACGTAAATATCATTTATCATGTGATTTAAAGCAGTACTCCAGAAGAGAGCAATTGTTATTTATTCATTAAAAAGCCAAAAACATCTATAAATCCAAACGTATTATACCACTCACGGAATTAGCAGATAGATATGTTAAATATTTTTATAAATTAAGAGAGGAATTGAATTTTGACTCTTATATGCCAGTATTGTTTGATAGCAATGGAAGTAGCTATGATCTAACAGATGAAAATATATTAATCTGGATAGCAGAAAATAAAGATGCACTATTAGAGTGCTGGAAAAAAGAGGAGTATGTAATTGTAAGCTCTTTTGTTTCATCTGTAGTTTTAGATTTTGGAAGACATATTTTTGCAACTAGAGCACATAATAATATGGAAATCTTTCAAGAGTATACAGATGCATTTTTAAATCATTTTTCTAAAGGAACCCAAGACCAAGCAATATATAGTACATTTGACAATGAAGAGTATATTCATCAAGTTAGATTACTGATGAAGAAAATAGAAAAAGAGTATATCCCATTTTGGAAAGATATCTTATGAGATATCAAGATTTCGGAAATAATCTAACATATAAAATAGTAGTGAAAAAAAAGAAATATTTTTTTAGAGATGCTATAAAATTATTTTTAACTGAAGATGATTTAAGTCTTAATACTGAAGAGTCATCAAAAAAAATTATTGATTTAATACTAGGAGTTATAAAATCAACTGATTTTGAAGTTAATAATGATAGAAAAATTATTTTTACTAATCATATAATACAACTTTTGGCACAGAAAGATTATATAGCAAAAAGTGGAACATTGACTTATCGGATTATTGAATATTTCAAAAAATATAAAATAATTTCAAAGAAATCTAGGCCATTTGCAAAAATATTTAAAGATTATGACCCTAATAAACTTGCAAGCTGTTTTATAGAAAATGATTTGACATACTATGATAAGGTTTTAGATCTTCGTGATGAGATTTTAGAAAAAATTCTAAATCCTACAAATATAGATGAGAGAGAATTATTTTTATATTATTATTTAAAACTCTTTTCAATAAAAAAATATAACAATGAAATATATCAATATTTTAATCAAAATAATTTTTTTAATTTAAAGGGT
>JAJRPL010000129.1 GCA_024280815.1 Bacteroidota bacterium | reverse complement strand
CCATATTTTTGAGTAAAACCTTTTTTGATTCCTGTTTTATGTTCGTAAACTCTTCGTTGTAAATTATTGGTCATATCAATATAGATGGTACCATTCCTCTGTCTAGCTAAGATGTAAACATAATAGATGTGGATGGTTTTCATAATAATTGTTTCATGGTAATCTTTATAACGTTTGTCATTCCTACGGAGACAGGAATCCAGTCTAGATTAATCAAATTCATAAATTAGTATTGTGTCTAACAAAATTAGCATAAATTATTCTTTCTAATTTTCACTCTTTTTGTTCTTTGGTTTTCTGGATTCCTGCCTCCGCAGGAATGACATTATATATTAATTAACAAGTTGTGCATAACTTGCTAGAAGTCCGGAAGTAAAAAGTTTAATATTTCAAAATTAAATCTAATCTTTGTTGTTACGGAATGGATAGAGCATTTGTAAAACCAATTCTCTTTGTAAGAGAGCTTATGGTCAAATGCTCTACCTTAGATTAGCCAGCCAATTGTAGGGTTGGCTTTTCTTTTTTAAATCAGTATGACAAATATATACAATATTCTGTATTACAGTATAAAATAAAAATAATTTAGCAATAATTTATAAACAATTTTATTTACAGTTATAATCTATAAAAAACTGTGTTTGAGAGTAGTAATAGGTTGGGCAATAATATTATCTTTCTAAATAACTTTGTCATTCCTGCGGAGGCAGGAACCCAGTCTAGATTAATCAAATTCATAAATTAGTATTGTGTCTAACAAAATTAGCATAAATTATTCTTTTCTAATTTTCACTCTTTTTGTTCTTTGGTTTTCTGGATTCCTGCCTCCGCAGGAATGACAAGACAGATTAAACTTTTTGTAAAACCTCTAATACCTTTTCTACCGAAGAAATACCATCAAAAACTAAATTTCTCTAAAACCTCCAACGCTTTCTTTACCGTATCAATCCCATCAAAAGACAATAGTAATCGCAACCCTTGTTTGGTTTCTTTTTCTTTCATGGTACAGATTCTTGGGTTTTGCTGTACAAATTGTAGTACTTTAGTGAATTGTGGACTTTGGTAAAAAGATGATTGCTGATCGGCAATAAAATAACCAATCATTTTATTACGTTTTAAAATTAAACGCTCTAAACCTATGTTTTTAGCTAACCATTTAAGGCGGACACTATCCAGTAAATCTTGTGCTTGTACAGGTATTTCTCCAAACCTATCGGTTAAGCGTTGTTGATATTTTTGTAAGTCTTCTTCGTTTTCTAAGCCTCCTAATTCATTGTATTGATTTAAACGCTCTGTAATGCTATTGATATAATCATCTGGGAAAAGTAATTCAAAATCAGTATCAATCTGAATTTCTTTTACAAAAACTTTAGGTTTGCTAGCATCTTCTTTATACAATGTTTTAAACTCATTTTCTTTGAGTTCTTCAATGGCCTCATTTAGTATTTTTTGATAGGTATCAAATCCAATATCATTAATAAAACCACTTTGTTCTCCTCCTAATAGGTCTCCTGCACCACGTATCTCTAGATCTTTCATAGCGATATTTATCCCACTTCCTAAATCAGAGAATAACTCTAAGGCCTGAATTCGTTTTCTGGCATCATCAGTCATCATATGATAGGGTGGCGTAATAAAATAACAGAATGCTTTCTTATTAGAACGTCCCACACGACCACGCATTTGATGAAGGTCTGACAAGCCAAAATTATTGGCATTATTAATAAAAATAGTATTGGCATTCGGCACATCTAATCCACTTTCTACAATGGTGGTAGATACCAACACATCAAATTCATTATTCATAAAAGACAACATCAGTTGTTCTAATTTTTTACCATCCATTTGTCCGTGACCGATAGCAATTTTAGCATCGGGTAACAAACGTTGAATCATCCCAGCTACTTCTTTGATATTTTCTATCCTATTATGGATAAAAAACACTTGTCCGCCACGTGAAATTTCATAATGAATGGCATCTCTTATGGTTTCTTCGCTAAAGCGGATGACATTTGTGTCAATAGGATGTCGATTGGGAGGAGGTGTATTTATAATTGACATATCACGAGCTGCCATCAATGAAAACTGTAGCGTTCTCGGAATGGGTGTTGCGGTCAATGTAAGTGTATCTACGTTCGCTTTAATGGTTTTGAGTTTATCCTTTACAGAGACACCAAATTTTTGCTCCTCATCAACAATTAATAAGCCTAAATCTTTAAAAACTACTTTTTTATTCACCAATTGGTGAGTTCCGATAATAATATCAATTTTACCATCGGCTAAATTTTTAAGAATTTCTGTCCGTTGTTTTGCTGTTCTAAATCGGTTGAGATAATCAATCTCTACAGGAAAATCTTTTAACCGTTCTTTAAAAGTTCTTGCGTGTTGAAAAGCCAGGATTGTAGTTGGGACAAGTACAGCAACCTGTTTACCATTATCTACAGCCTTAAATGCAGCACGGATAGCAACTTCGGTTTTACCAAAGCCTACATCGCCACAAATAAGCCTGTCCATAGGTTGCTCACTTTCCATATCAGCTTTTACATCTTGTGTAGATTTGAGCTGATCTGG
>JAJRPL010000128.1 GCA_024280815.1 Bacteroidota bacterium | reverse complement strand
TAATCATTTTTATCGTACAATCTAAAACACCTTCGCGTTGTTTTTCTAATAAATCATATAGGCAATGACTTGTATGAGACACCATAATGGCGACATTAGACTTGTCCTTTTCATAGTGAGAAGACCATGATAGGTTTAATGGTTTTGCAATGCCTAAAAAATCTTTTTCTAAATCATCTTTATTTATAGTAGTTCCTTCAGAATCTAAACAAATACGCATATAGTATTTATTTAGAGTTGAGTTCACATATTGTTGACAGCTTAAAATATTAAATCTCTTTTCATAAAAAAAATTGGTAATTTTAACAACCAATCCTTTTTGATCTTCGCATTTAATTAAAAATGTAACTTTTTGTGATTTCATTTATTTTTAAATTTTCTTTTATACCAATTTAAATTTGTGATGTTGTAAAATAATTCATTATTATGCGACATTATAATTTTAAATTGGTATTACTTAGTTATGGCAACCATTTTTTTTCAAAATTAGGTTTTCTTTTTTCTAAAAATGCATCTCTACCTTCTTTAGCTTCATCAGTCATATAAGCCAATCTTGTAGCTTCACCTGCAAACACTTGTTGACCTACCATACCGTCATCAGTCAAATTCATGGCAAATTTCAACATTTTTATCGATGTGGGCGATTTCTCTAAAATTTCTTGAGCCCATTGGTAAGCTGTAGTTTCTAATTCATCATGAGGAATTACGGCATTAACCATTCCCATTTCAAACGCTTCTTGAGCAGAATAATTACGTCCTAAAAAGAAAATTTCTCTTGCTTTTTTTTGCCCTACCATTTTAGCCAAGTAAGCAGAACCATAACCACCATCAAAACTAGTTACATCTGCATCAGTTTGTTTAAAGATAGCATGTTCCTTACTCGCTAAAGTTAAATCGCAAACTACATGTAAGCTATGACCTCCACCAACTGCCCATCCAGGCACAACAGCAATAACAGCCTTGGGCATAAACCGGATTAAACGTTGTACTTCTAATATATTTAAACGGTGCATCCCATCTTCACCTACATAACCTTGATGACCTCTTGCTTTTTGATCACCTCCACTACAAAAAGAATAAATTCCATCTTTTGTAGATGGTCCTTCAGCAGAAAGCAAGACCACACCAATACTGGTGTCTTCTTGAGCATCATAAAAAGCATCATACAATTCACTAGTGGTTTTTGGACGAAAAGCATTACGCACATTTGGCCTATTAAAAGCTATTCTAGCTACTCCATTACACTTTTTATAAGTAATATCAGTATATTTTTTTGTAATTTTCCAGTCTATCTGTATCATATTTTTCAATTTTATTCGTTTGTAAAGATAGAATTAAGAAAAAGACTAAAAAAATTAGTTTATTTAAAACCCAATAATTGTTAGAAATTATGAAAAAAAATTACATTAATCTTCTCCTTTTATTAACTTCTGTTATTACTTTTGGGCAGAATGTTCAAATGGAAGCTTTTAGATCTGTTGAATTAAGTGGAGAATTACACAATAACCGAACTTTAAAAATATATGTTCCAGATTCTTACCAACAAGACTCTGACAGAGTATATCCTCTAGCGATAGTATTAGATGCTGAATATTTATTTGATATTTATGTAGCTAATTCTAGACTTTTTGCTGCTAAAGATAAGGCTCCTGAACAAATTGTAGTTGGAATTTTTCAAAATCAAAAAAACGAACGTAAAAAAGATTGTGAAATTGACCCTAATAGTATGTTAACTCAATCTAGTTCAAAATTTTATAAATTTATTAAAAATGAATTGATTGGGTATATTGAAGATAATTACAGAATTTCTAAATTTAGAACCATTGTAGGAAATACAATGACCGCTAATTTTAGCAATTACTTTTTAATAGAACCAACACCTATTTTTAATGCATATATTAATATAAACCCTAGCTATGCACCAGACGTGGCAGATTTATTTAGAGGAAAAGTACCTACATTAAATTCTAATACTTATTATTACCTAAGTAATGGTAAGTATAATGGTGAAGAAAAATCAAAATCAATTGAAACGCTTTATTATGTATTGAAAAATTTTGAAAATGAAAATTTCAAGTATAAATATGATAATTTTAAAAATTCTACTAAGGTTGCATCATTAGGACAGTCAATACCTGCAGCATTAGCACATATATTTGATATGTATTCATCAATATCAAAAGTAGAATTTAAAAATGAAGTGGCCGATTTAAGTCCTACTGAAGCTATCGAATATCTTGAAAAAAAATATGTAGAAATTCAATATCTATTTGGTGCTAATCTAAAAATTAGACAACGTGACATTTTTGCTGTTGAATCAATTATCATTGACAAAGAAGATGGAGCTTACTTAGAAGAATATGGAAAGATGATTAATCGTCTATATCCTGAATCTCCTATTGGTGATTATTACATCGGTCAATATTATGAGACAGGTAATAACTATAAAAAAGCATTAAAATATTATAAAAATGGTTTTGCGAACATTTCGTCTGAAGACCCGAATTCTGATGGTTATTATCAGAATGTGGAGCGTGTTTTAGCCAAACAAAAAACTTTAAATAACGGCGGTATAGAATTGGACGAAGAGGCTAAAACCGAAGATAATACTGGTAAATGAAACTCAAAAAGCTACTTTAAACGGTAGCTTTTTTGATTACTTGCCCCTAAGAAATCAGTATCATTCACCTGTTTTAGGTCAGCTCAAGTCAAAAGGATATTTTAACACAAACAAGCAAAACCAACTGTTACTTAGTCTAAAGTATCAGAACAAGAAAGTATTACACCTTTATTAAAAATTCTTAAAATAGTTTTTTAACACCTTATCATTTATTTTATTAGGCGTAAATATTTCTAATATTTTAGGATGCTTTCCATCATTAAAAAATATTTTTAATTGCTGGAGTAATTCTTCTTCATTTACAGCACTTTCATATTGAAATTGATACATTTCACATAAATGTTTGGCAGATAAATTATGTGGAGTTTCAAAATAATCTAACGCATTTGTGGTTGAAGGTTCTGGTAAAATTCTAAAAATACCTCCTCCTCCATTATTAATAAGGATAATTCTAAAATCGTTTTTGACATACTTATTCCACAAAGCATTACTGTCATAAAAAAAGCTAATATCTCCTGTAACAAACACCGTTTGCTTATTGTTTATATGTGCAGCACCTATTGCTGTTGATGTGCTACCATCAATACCACTAGTGCCTCTATTACAAAATGTTTTTATGGAAGGGTTATTATCAAACAACTGAGCGTACCTAACAATTGAGCTGTTTGCTAAATGTAATTGAGCTTGATCTGGAATACTTTTTAGTACTAAATCTACAACCTTTAAATCAGAAAACTCTACTTCTTTTAAAAACTGAATATGCTTTACATTTCTATTTTCTTTTACTGACAACCATCTTTTTTGGTACGAACTAATTACTGGCTTAGTATGTTGTAAAAAACCATCAAAAAATGATGTAGGCGTCATTTCAAAATGGAATTTTAGACAGTGAAAAGTGTTTTGCATGTTTTTTTCATCAACATGTAAATGGTGTTTCGGCTTGTGTTTTCTGAAAAATTGTTTAATTTTTTTTGAAATCACCATCCCGCCTAGGGTGAGTAACATTTCAGGTTTTAAATCTAAAAACTCAGCATCACTTAACGGTGCTATCAATTTATCAATACTATTAATGAACTTATCATCAAATAAATTAGATGTGCTTTCAGTAAAAATTAACACAGAACCATCTTTAGCCAATTCAATCAATTGTTTTTGTAATTTTTGATTGGGATAATTAGCACCAATCAATATTATTTTTTTGGAGCAGGCATTCCATTTCTCACCAAAATACTCAAAACTATGTGTCATTTCATAAGTAGACACTTGATTGTCAATAGTAATATCTTTTGCAGGGATAAGATCAACTGTTTCGTACAAAGGCTCATCAAAAGGAACATTAATATGTACTGGGCCTTTCTTAAACGTTGCTGTTTTTAATGCTTTAGAAATTAATTTAGAATTTTTTGCTTCGAATTCAATCCCATCAACCAAATTTGCATTATAAAGACTGTGATTTTTAAATACATTTTCTTGTCTAATGGTTTGACCATCGCCTATATCAATCATACGACTAGGTCTATCTGCTGAAATAACAACTAAGGGAATATCACTATAAAATGCCTCGGCAACAGCTGGATAATAATTTAATAATGCAGAACCCGAAGTACAAACCAAGGCTACAGGTTTTCTAATTTGCTGTGCTAAGCCTAAGCCAAAAAAGCAGCACAACGTTCATCAACAATACTATAGGTTTTAATTTTAGGATGATTGGTAAAACCGATGGTTAAAGGTGCATTTCTAGAACCAGGTGAAATAATTACATGTTCAACATCATAAGCAACACAATATGCCACTACCCATTGAGAAAGTTCTTTTTTAGAATACATTCTCTTAAATTGACAACTGTTTATTTTTTAGTTTTAATACCATAAGTATCTAATAAATAAATCATTGAAGCCATTGTTGCAGCTCCTAATTCTAATTCTCGTTTATTTACAGCTTCAAAAACATCAGCATCAGTATGGTGATAATCAAAATAGCGTTGAGAATCTGGACGTAAACCTAAAAGCACGTTGTTGTCCTTTTTTAAAGGCCCGATATCAGCACCACCACCACCTTTAGTAAAAATATGAATATTATAAGGCTCAAATAAAGATTTCCATTGTACAATTTGCTCGTAGTTTTTATCATTACTGGTAATTCCGAATCCACGTGGTGAAAAGCCACCCGAATCAGATTCTAAGGCTACTATATGATTTTCTTTCTTCTTCTCTGCTTCAGCAGCATACCCCAACCCTCCGCTTAAACCAAACTCTTCATTGGCAAACAACACCACTCGTATTGTCCGTTTAGGTTTAATTTTTAATTCTTTAAATATTCGTAAGACCTCCATAGATTGTACTACTCCCGCTCCATCATCATGAGCACCTTCGCCTAAATCCCAAGAATCTAAATGACCACCAACTACTATTATTTCATTAGGATAATGAAGCCCTTTTATTTCACCAATCACATTAAAGGATGCTACATCAGGTAAAATCTCACAGCTTTGTTTAAAGAAAAACTTCAATTCCATTTTATCTTTCTGTTCTAATAGTTTACTCAATAATTCTGCTCCATTAGTACTAATTGCAGCCGTTGGTATTTTCTCATTTTCAGCGTTCTCTCCATAGTTCATAGAGCCTGTATGTGGAATATTATCTATTTTCAAATTCATAGAACGTACAATAGCACCCACAGCACCAAATTTACCAGCCACTCTAGCTCCACTATAACGTTGGTCTACAGTAGCACCATACGCTCTAAAAGTTTCTATTTTATCAGCAGGCATTGCTCTGTTCAAAAAAACAATTTTACCCTTTACTTTAGCACCAAGATCTTCAACTTCTTTTATACTTTTTACTTCAATTACCTCAGCCAATACTCCATCTTTAGAAGTTGCGATAGAGCCTCCTAAAGCACAAATATCAACTTTAAACTCACCATGCTTAGTTACGATTCGAGCCTCTTCTTTTTCTCCTCTCTCCCAATGAGGTACCGTAACAGGTTGTAACCAAACTTTAGTTAAGCCTAACTTATCTAACTCGTCTTTTGCCCAAGCTATTGCTTTTTTTTCAGCTTCTGAACCAGCTAAACGAGCACCAATATTTTTTGACAAGTAATTCAACCAATTATAACTTCTCCCTTTTGTTAAAGCTTCTGTATAAATTGACCTAAGCTGTGTAGAGTCTTTTTTATTTACATTTTGTGACCATATCGTTACACAAAAAAGAAAAATACTAAGTTTTACTATTATTTTCATCTTTATCTATTTAAATTTCATTATATCTGATTCAAAACCATCTTATTAATCGTTTTTTAATTGCGTCTTGAACACTTCTAATTGCGATATTGTTTTTTTATCTAATTCAGGATACTTGATATCTTTATGTCTTGCTAAAGTACTTAAAATTGTTTGTGCAACAATACATCTTGCTGATGCTTTATCATCAGCTGGCACAATATACCAAGGTGCTTTTTCTGTTGACGTTCTATTGATTGCATCTTGATAACAGGCTTGGTATTCATTCCATAACTTACGCTCTTTTAAATCGCCTGCAGAAAATTTCCAATTTTTCTCTTTTAAGTTTAGTCTTCTTAGCAATCTATTTTTCTGCTCATCTTTAGAAAGGTGTAAAAAGAATTTCAATATAATGGTTCCGTTTTCAGCAATTTGTTGTTCAAAATTATTGATATGAGCCATCCTTTTATGGTAAAAACTATCATTAAGATCATCAATACTTTTTACATT
>JAJRPL010000127.1 GCA_024280815.1 Bacteroidota bacterium | reverse complement strand
TAACTACTTTAGCGATGGACACTTCAACTGTACTAACAAGCTTACAAAACCTATTGGATACTGATAAAATAAGTATAAATTCGCAAAATAAATTAGAAAAGAAATAAAAATGACTGATGTTCGTATTGTATTTATGGGTACTCCAGATTTTGCTGTAGCTACACTAAAAGCACTTATTGATAATAAGTTTAATGTTGTAGGTGTCATTACTGCTCCTGACAGACCTTCTGGAAGAGGTCGTAAACTAAATCAATCTGCAGTAAAAAAATATGCTTTAGAACAACAACTTACCGTTTTACAACCTACTAATTTGAAAAACGAATCTTTTATAGATGAGTTAAAAAGTCTCCATGCAAATTTACAAATTGTGGTAGCTTTTAGAATGTTACCAAAAGTTGTTTGGCAACTCCCAACTTTGGGCACTTTTAATTTACATGCTTCATTACTGCCTAATTATAGAGGTGCCGCTCCTATTCATTGGGCTGTGATTAACGGAGAAACTAAATCAGGAGTTACTACCTTTTTTATAGATGAAAAAATAGATACTGGTGAAATCATCTTACAAGAAGAAACTACCATTGATGAAAGCGATACTACAGGTGATTTACATGATAAACTTATGAATATAGGGAGTCAATTAGTTGTAAAAACTGTCGAGTTGATTCAAAAAGGAAAAGTAAAAACAATAGTTCAGAGCATAACTAAAGACACAAACCTTAAAGCTCCTAAAATTTTTAAAGAGACTTGTAAAATTGATTGGCAACTGCCTTTAGATGCTATTTACAATAAAATTAGAGGTCTAAACCCCTATCCTGGTTCTTGGTCAGTATTAAATAATAATGGAGTAGCATTTGAAGTAAAAATATATAAGGTAAGAAAAGTGAAAGAAAATCACCATAATACAATAGGTGAAATTACCTGTACCAAAAATGAATTAAAAGTTGCTGTTGAAAATGGCTATATATTTATTGACGAAATACAATTACCAAATAAGCGTAAAATGAAAGTTAAGGATTTATTAAACGGATATACCTTTCATAGAAACGCATTTTTAAAATAGTAAAACACCCTTTAAGAAACCTTAAAACATAGTATTTCACCTCATAAAAGCCTAAAAACACCACGGTTATTAACAATTACACCTGTTTTATTAACAAAATCAAAGGTTTTTGAGCCTAAACCTTGTGTAAACACTCATAAAATATATATTTGTTAAGCTTTAAACAAGCAAAAGAATATTTAATCAATTTAAAAATTTAATTATGAACAAATCAGAATTAGTAGAAGCTATGGCTGCAGATGCAGGAATTTCTAAAGCATCAGCAAAAAAAGCATTAGATTCAGTAATGGGTAATGTACAAAAAACTTTAAAAAAAGGAGATAGAGTTTCTTTAGTAGGTTTTGGTTCTTGGTCAGTGACTAGAAGAGCTGCAAGAGATGGTAGAAATCCTCAAACTGGAAAAACTATAAAAATTGCTGCTAAAAATGTAGTGAAATTTAAGCCAGGTGCTGAATTAAAAAATTCAGTAAACTAATTTTAAAGTAACTCTTAAAATAATAAAAACTCTCAATAATTATTGAGAGTTTTTTTTGTGATAATATTCACTACCTTAGTGCTGTAATATAACACTTATGGAATCAGTAGAAATAACTAAGGGGAAATTATTAATAGCAGAACCATCAATTTTAAATGACAGTTCATTTAACCGATCTGTTATACTTTTATCAGAACATAATGATGAAGGTTCTATAGGTTTTATTATGAATAAACCTTCTGAATATATATTGAGTGATTTAATTCCTGAAATAGATTCAAGCCTTACCATTTACAATGGCGGTCCTGTTTCTAAAGAAAATTTATATTTTATTCATAGTATACCTCTGTTGATTCCTGATAGTATAAAAATTACTGAAGGTATTTTTTGGGGAGGAAATTTTGATGCAGTGCAAACACTTCTAGACAACAAGACTCTTAACGAAGATAATATTCGTTTTTTTCTTGGCTATTCTGGGTGGAGTAAAGACCAACTTCAAGATGAATTAAATACTACTTCGTGGGTGGTTATTGAAAATCAATACCAAAATCTTTTTAATATATCTGATCAATCATCATGGAAAAATCATTTGATGAAACTTGGCGGAGAATACAAAATTTGGGCAAATGCACCAGAAAACCCTAATTTAAACTAATATTATTAGGCTCTGCGGTTTATAAAATAAAATTCTTTTAAATTATCTAATAATTGAAAACTTATCCTTTTTAAAGATGAGTTTTAGTCTTGACTTTCTCACTAAAAAAGACTAATTTCGTTTATTCCCGAATTCTCGGGAATAAACGAAATTCCTAAATTTTCATCTAATTTAAAAAACAATCAAAATATGCTCAAAAATATTTTCAAAATAAGTCTACTCATTTTTATACTAAATTTAACTGCTTGTAAAAAGCAAATAGCTACTGAGAAAAATTTACCTGAAATAACTACAGTAATTGATTGGAAAGCTATTCCTGTCCAAAAATTACCTTTTTCTTACTATTATAAATACGATTCTATCCTAGATTATTATTATACACTTGATTATTTTTCTAAAAGAAAGCTAATTGATACCACCTCTGAACTCAATCAATATTTTTCTGATTCTACTTCTTTTTTACCTGAAGAAGATTTAATGATTATTGAAAGTAAAAATTATCCTTATGTAGGGAAAGGTTATTTTCACAAACGCTTACCTGATGTAAATAAACATAAAGTACTTGTTTTTATTTATCAAAACACTCAAGAAGAAGAAACCCTCCCCTATTTTGAATTGCAAACTTTTAATGAAGATAATCTTGTCATTGACAAAATTATTATTATTGGTGGTATTAATGACGATTGTAGTTGGGATAGACAATTTAGTATTGATGAAAATTATATCATATCTATAACCGACAAAGAAGCGTGTTATGATATTGAAGATGAAAAAGAAATAGGAAAAAGAATACTCAATACTCAATATCAAATTAAAGAAGATGGCAGTATTGTAGCACTTGAAAATAAGGCTGTTTTGTAATATTCTTAAAACTTACAACATTTATTTTCGCTGATTATTCAATGTAGATTAGTGGTCTGCTTAAATATTAAATATCTTTTGAAATGTAACAAAATATAACTTCTAACTACTAATACATTGAAATCAACTATCAGTGAGTAAAGAGCTAGAGCAAAAATTTGTATCAGATTTAGAACAAAATCAAAACATTGTGCACAAAATATGCAGGTTATATACCAATAATCAGCATGCACATAGTGATTTATTTCAAGAAATCAGCATCCAACTATGGAGGGCCTACCCTAAATTTAGGGGAGATTCAAAATTTAGTACTTGGATGTACCGCGTTGCTTTAAACACTGCCATAACTTTATATAGAAAATCTAAAAGAACTATCAAAACACAAGGTTTTGAATCAGTTTCATTTAAAATTGAAGCTACCGATTATGATGACACTGAAGAAGAACAACTAAAGCTTTTGTACAAGGCAGTTCAGTATTTATCTGATATTGAAAAAGCCTTGGTATTTTTATATTTAGAAGATAATAATTATAAAGAAATTGCATCTACTATGGGTATTACAGAGGTAAATGCTAGAGTGAAAATGAGTAGAGTTAAAAATAAATTAAGAAAAATATTAAATCCGTAACTATGGATCAATTAGAATTATTAAAAAAAGATTGGCAAAAGCAAGACAGTACTTTTCCAAAACTATCTAAAAATGAACTTTCTACACTGATTCATAAAAGGTCTTCAT
>JAJRPL010000126.1 GCA_024280815.1 Bacteroidota bacterium | reverse complement strand
TTTTGATTTTCAGCTGTTCCGCTAATATCAATACTTCCACCAGATACTGCTTTTATAGCAAGGTTTTTAACATTAATAGCTGCATTTATATAAGCTCCTTCTTGTGTTTTTATAGTTATTTTATCTTGATTTATGGTTGCTGCTGATAAAATTGAAGACCCTTCGTTGGCATCTAAGATTAATATATCATGATTATAAAACACTTTAATTTTAAGGTCTTTAGGTTTGAATTTACCGTGTATTTTTATAGATAATTTAAGTGTACCCTTGACATATTTAATAGTTACATCCTCTGCTTTTTCACCTGATATTTCAATCTTTGATTTATTTGATTTTTGAATTTCTACATCTAATCCATTAAAAATTTTAAGCTCACTAAATTCTTTTAAACCTTCTGTTCTTTCTTGTGCGTTTAAAAACACTGTGCATCCTATAAAAAGGATAATAATTTTTAAGTTTTTCATAACTATCGTTTAGCAATTATTGTACCAAGTAAAAATCTAAATGCTTACGTTCTAAATCAGTATTTTTAACTTTTACAGTTACTTCGTCACCTAACTGTAATAAATCTTTGGTTGCTTGACCCACCAAAGCATATTGTTTTTCGTCGTAAATATAATAATCTTCTTTTATATCACGAATTCTCACCATTCCTTCACATTTATTTTCAATGATTTCTATATAAATTCCCCATTCTGTAACGCCAGAAATAACACCTTTAAATTCTTGATCTTGATGATCTTGCATATATTTTATTTGCATATATTTTATAGATGATCGCTCTGCTTTTGAAGCCATCACTTCTCGTTCACTAGAATGCTCACATTTAATTTCATAAGGACCTGATTTAGGTGATTTTCCTCCATCAATATAATGTTGAAGTAAGCGGTGCGTCATCACATCTGGGTATCGTCGAATAGGTGATGTAAAGTGACTATAATAGTCAAATGCTAAACCGTAGTGTCCAATATTTTCTGTTGTGTAGATTGCCTTACTCATTGAACGAATCGTTAAGGTTTCAATCATATTTTTCTCCGGTTTATCTTGAACATCATTTAAAAGTTTATTTAAGGTATTTGAGGTAGTTTCTTTAGTTTGCGTATTTATTTTATAACCAAATTTACTAATTATTTGTTGTAAACCTGCTAGTTTTTCAGTGTCTGGTTCATCATGAATTCTATAAATAAATGTGTTTTTTGTAGGAGTTCCATTTTTATTTTTACCAATAAATTCAGCCACTTTTCTATTGGCTAACAACATAAATTCTTCAATCAATTTATTTGCATCTTTAGATTCTTTAAAGAAAACACCTATTGGTACAGCGTCTTTATCTAAATTAAATTTCACCTCTACTCTATCAAAGGTTATTGCACCTTGTTGCATTCTTCTTTTTCTGAGTTTTTTAGCAAGCTCATCTAATTTTAATGTTGCAGCAACAATTTCTTTTTTTACAGTGTAGCTTTCTCCAGTAATAGAAATATCTTGAGGTATTGTATCGCTTTTTGTTTCAATAATTTCTTGTGCTTCTTCATAAGCAAAACGCTGGTCAGAATAAGTAACAGTTCTACCAAACCACTGCTTAATGATATGAGCTTTTTCATCCATTTCAAAAACAGCTGAAAAAGTTAATTTTTCTTCATGAGGTCTTAAAGAACAAACTCCGTTAGATAACACTTCTGGTAGCATTGGCACTACTCTATCTACTAAATATACCGATGTTGCTCTATTGTAAGCTTCCTCTTCTAAAAGTGTATCTGGTTGTACATAATGCGATACGTCTGCAATATGAATTCCTATTTCATAATTACCATTTTCTAATACTTTAAAAGATAAAGCATCATCAAAATCTTTTGCGTCTTTTGGGTCTATGGTAAAAGTTAAAGTTTTACGCATATCTCTACGGTTAGATATTTCTTTTGATGTTATTTCTGTAGATAATTTAGCAGCGTCTTGTTCTACCTCTTTATCAAATTCATAAGGCAATCCATATTCTAAAAGGATAGAATGAATTTCAGTATCATGTTCACCTGGTTTCCCTAAAACTGTGGTAATTTTTCCAAAAGGATTTTTTGAGTTTTCTGGCCAATCGCTAATTGTAGCCAACACTTTATCACCATCATTTGCCCCATTAGTATATTTCATAGGGATAAAAATATCAGCATACATTTTATTGTTATCTGGCAATACAAATCCGAAATTTTTACTCATTTGTAAAACACCAACAAATTCTGTTTTAGCCCTTTTAATAATTTCTATAACCTCTCCTTCAAACTTATTATTATTTCTTCTTCTATATACATATACTTTTACTGTATCACCATCTAAACCTCTATTTAAATTAATTGTAGGTATAAAAGCATCATATTCTAAACTATCTGTTATAAAATAGGCATTCTTATTAGAAGTAACATCTAAAACACCTATATGATAATGTTCATTTTGAATAATCTTAAATTTTCCTCTTTCTGTTTCTTCAATTCTTTTATTTTGTTTTAATTCAATTAATAATTGAAGAATTTGTTGTTTACCATTAGCATCATCTACATTAATCATTGAAGAAATTTGCTTATAATTAAGTGATTTTTGAGAATTTTTATTTAATACTTTTAAAATTTTAGCTGATAAACCCTTAACAATATTTCCCTTTTTTTTATGATGAAATTTTCTTTTTGACATTATTTTTATTCTTTATTTATAAAACAAAAAAACCCCGATACGTATCGGGGTTTTTTTATATTTAATATTTTATTATTCAAGTACTACTTTTTGTTCGAAAGTACCATTATTAGTAGCTATTCTTAACATATAAATACCTCTTGGTAATTTAGATACATTTAGTGTTGACTCATTCTTTTTTACTCTTACTTTTTTACCAGTAATATCAAATAATGAAGCACTTACTAATTCTATATTATTTTTTAATTCTATAGTTATTTTGTCAGTACTTGGGTTTGGATAAATTTTAATATTAGCTTCTAAAGATACATCTTCAGATACATCATTACTAAGTCCTGAAATTTTTCTAATACGATTATTACCTCTATCAACAATATATAAATCTCCTGCTTTATTAAAAGCTAATCCTGTTGGGTTAGATAATTTTGCATTTTTAGCTAATTCACCATCACCAGAAAAACCTGATTTACCAGTACCAGCAACCGTAGTAATAATTCCGGTAGATATATTTATTTTTCTAACACGATTATTTCCTCTATCAACAATATATAAATCTCCTGCTTTATTAAATGCTAATCCTAAAGGGTTCGCTAATTGAGCTTTTGTTGCTTGAACACCATTACCAACAAATCCTGTTTCACCAGTACCTGCAATTGTAGTTATAATACCAGTAGATAAATTTACTTTTCTAATACGTTCATTACCTGTATCAGAAATATATATATTTCCTTTACCATCTAGAGCTAAACCTGTTGGATTGGCTAATTTTGCATTCGTAGCAGATGCTCCATCACCATAATATCCAACTTCACCAGTACCAGCAATAGTAGTTACTTTTCCTGTAGAAAAATCTACTTTTTCTACTTTACTATCACTATTTATAGAAATATATAAATTTCCTTTATTATCAAAAACAACATTAAAAGGTCCCCCTAAAGAAGCGTTGATATTTGGATGTTCTATTTCAGATTTTTTACCAACCAAAGTAATAGAACTTCCTGTATCTAAATTTACTTTTCTAATTCTTAAATTTGCTAAATCTGCAACATATAAATTATTATTATTATCAAAT
>JAJRPL010000005.1 GCA_024280815.1 Bacteroidota bacterium | reverse complement strand
GCTTGATAATATTTTTTTGTTCTGGAAAAACACTCATCAACATACTGTTTTTGATTTCAATACTTTGTATTGTTTCAATATTTTTGACTTCTAAATATAGAAAGACAACATCGTTGTCATATTCTTTGCCTAAAAATTCATTGTTTTTTTTTTGAGAATCAATTTTTACTATAAAATTATCTTGAACATAATTTGTTATCAGCTTATTAATAGCACTACCTTCATTAGACTCACCTAGCTCAAAGTTTTTAGTGTGAATTTTATTGATAGCTTCTTGTAAATCATCAATAAAAATACGCATGGTTATTTGTATTGATTTACTTTCTATCTTATATTCAATCTTTATCAAACTGATATAATATTTATGCACAGTAAAAGCAAATAAAGGCAGTATTAAAGCTATGAGTAGTATTTTGTATTTAGTCATATGTAAAATATTGGATAAAAATACTATTAATCTACAAATTAGATGCCATTATTAATTTTCATTTTTTAGTTCATTATTATAAGCTTTACTTTCTTTTAATAATAATTCAATGAGTTCTATTTTGTTATTGTCAACATATAAATTTGCAATACCTTTAGGTAAACAATAGTCTATAAAATCTTCAATATGTTCTTTAGAAATATTTAAGTTATCGGTAAAAAAACATCACCTAAATCTATTCTGATTTCTTTTGGAGCATTTGAAATCTTTTGTTGATGAATTCTTTCAAGTTTTTTAAGATTTCTTTTGGTCGCTCTAATTTTACTAATTGGTTTTGCTAAAGGTTTAAATAGTATTCCTACTAATCCGATAAGGTTTCCATTTTCATTTGAGAGTATTTGACTGTCATTAGAGGTTTTGCTTCTTGAAAAATCATCTGAAATAGTTCCAACAAGATTAAAGTCTATATCACTAAAATTTAAAGCCCCGTCTTTTACTTTTGAAATAGAATGTTTTATATTACCAGCATCAATTAACAAATTGCCAGTCAGATTATGTTTTACAGTTACTTCATCTAACATATTAATTTTTTGTAGCAAATTAACAGTGATTGTTTTATTATCAATATTTTGTTTGGTTAGTGTGATTTCTAAATAATAAAATTGAATTCCAGAAAAAATTAGTGTGTCATTTTTTTTTGCTAAGATTTGAAATTTGCCTTTGGTATCAGTAATTGTTCCTTCTTTTGAACTTTTATTTAGTACATGAATATCTTCTAATTGTTTGATGTCACTTTTAATATTTCCATAAATAGTTTTTCTTTGGTTTTGAGGATACCCTTTTAAACTGAAGAAAATCATAATGAATAGAAATGTATTATTCTTCATCTTTCAACTTTTTTAAATAAGCTTCACTTTCTTTAATGAAAATATTCATTATTTCAAGATTTCTTTCTTTAATATATAGATCTATAATGTCTTTATCTAGACAATATTCAATAAAATAATCAATTTCTTTTGTTGGAATTTTTAATATATCTGTAAAAAATATATCCTTAAAATAAAGCCTCATTTTTGTAATTGCTTGTTTATTGTACGCTTCTAATTTATCAGCCTCAATCAATGCTTTTAATTTTCTGTCTCTTTTTCTGTTTCCAGAAATGATATGATACAAATCTTCAATACCACCAGCTTGCCCTAAAAGCGTTGTTAAAATTACAATAGCAACTGGTGCTTGACTATAGTATACCTCTCTAGCTTCTAATTTTGTAAGTTTTTTCTTACCAGCATTAGGCAAGCCTAATGCTATGGCCATATTTTTCGGCTTTCTAATAATTACCTCATCCAATTGATTTATTTTTGAAATCAAGTTAATTGTTAACGATTTGCTTAAAACATCAAATGAAGAAATGATTATCTTCTTATTATTGAATTGTATTCCTGAAAAAATAAGAGTATCCTTTTCTTTTACGGATAGTCTAAACTCCCCTTCTGATGTTGTAATTGTCCCTTTATTAGAGTTTTTATTTACAACATGAATATTTTCTAATTCTTCAATATTGCTTTTAACTTTACCATTTATAGTAATTCGTTGTCCTTGAATAGAGAAAGAAATTAAAAAAGTAAGTAATAAGGTGTAGAAGGTTGATTTGTTCATTGCTACAAATTAAAAGGATGATTTCATAAATAGAATTAAAACTATGGTAAACTTTTGTTAAAGAATTAGTTTATCTAATTTTGATGGTTAAATGAAAAAAAATGAAAAAATTACTTTTAGCAAGTACTTCTACTATTTATGGTAGTGAGTATTTAGAATACCTAATGCCAACATTAAAATCTTTCTTTAAGGATATAGATAAAATATTATTTATCCCTTATGCTAGGCCAAGTGGTGTTAGCTATGACGATTATACAAAAACTGTCGCTAAGGCTTTTAATTCTATTGATATTAAAATCGATGGTATTCAAAAATTTAAAAGTACAGCACTAGCTATTGAAGAAGCAGAAGCCATTTTTGTAGGTGGCGGTAATACTTTTGTACTGGTCAATGAATTATATCAAAGAGATATACTAGAAATTTTAAAACGGAAAATTAATTCTGACACTCCCTATTTAGGCACGAGTGCTGGGAGTAATATTGCTGGATTGACGATGCAAACTACAAATGATATGCCCATTGTGTATCCACCATCATACACTACTTTGGGCTGTATCTCATTTAATATTAATGCTCATTATTTAGATGCAGACCCTTTGTCGAAACATAAAGGAGAAACAAGAGAAACTAGAATAAATGAATTTCACACTTATAATAAAACACCTGTTCTTGGACTTAGGGAAGGAAGTTGGTTAGAGGTAAATGATGACGAGGTTGTATTGAAAGGGGAGCTAACTGCCAGATGTTTTCAAAAAAAATGAAGATCCAGTTGAAATTTCACCTGGCAATATGATTAGTTTTTAATACTTTCATTTTCTATATAAACTAATATTTCTATAGCAAAATCACCTGCTTTTACTTTGTCAGAAAAATTATTGTAAATACTTAGTATAGAATCATTAGTGATTGTATTGTTGGTCAAAACTGAATGCAAAGCAAAGGCAGCAATGTAAGAATCTGGGTGGTCAATTGCATATTTTATAGAAAATTGAGTATTTTCATTTTTAATTTCTTGCATTTTTTTATTGATTTCATTCAATTTTTTCACATTATTTTCTG
>JAJRPL010000125.1 GCA_024280815.1 Bacteroidota bacterium | reverse complement strand
CAATCTTAATTGCATGGAAAAATAAGAATACAAGAAACCCAAGGTTGCTTTATAAATTGATTACAAAATAATAAAAAGGCTATATCAATTAGAAAATCTAATATAGATACAGCCTTTCAAACTAAAATAATCAAAAAGTTACTAATTTACATTGTCAAGTGATTCTGTAAATTAAAATTTTGTTAACGTAAAAATCAAAATCACCTCTTGTAGGGCTCACTTTTATATAACAAAGATAAGTTGTATAATTACTAGATAAAATGATATTTATCATATTTAAAAGTCTTTTTTACGCAAGTTCATTTTTATTCTAAGTAATGGTAAAACTACCCACAAACAAAGTACTAAAAATGAAAGAAAAGCACCTTTAGTTGTACCAAAAAAATCTTTAAAAACAGCACCTGTATAGCCTAATAGTGCAGAAATGTCTAATTTTAAAAGTATTAATATTCTAGATAAATCTATAGGGTTAAACATGGTGGCAGCTAAAGAAAATTTATCTAAAGGGTATTCATTAAATGACATTAAAGAAATCATAAACAGGCCATCATAAATTACCGCTAAGAATAACCATAGTAAGATAGCATAACCAAAACCTTTTATTTTGTTTTCTGTAGATAAGGCAATGTTATAGGCGAGAGCTACAAAAATAAAATTGAGAAAAGAGCCCACTAAAATAAGTAAACTAAAGTCAAAAATAGCAGCAGATTTGAACACACCATAAAGTAAAAAAGGAATACCTAAACCAAGAACAAAGCTTAAGGTTAAAGATAAGGAAATTCCTAAATACTGTCCCAAGAAAATTTTACTTCTTTTGATGGGTTGAGCTAGTAAAAGCTCTGTAAATTCTTTTGAATTATAATAGTACATTACGCCAAAAATAGTTCCAATTAATGGTGTTAAAACAATAATGATATTCATTAGTGTAATGACAGCTTTGTTCATGTCATTATTTAAAAATAAGAGTACAAAACCTAGTAGTAAATAGAAAATAAAATAAACATAACTCCATCGGCTACGTAATAAATCGTAAATACTATATTTTAATATTTTAAGCATGTTGTTTAGTTATTAAGTTCGCAATTGCATGCTCTAAGTTTGACTGATTTGTTTGTTCTTTGAGTTTAGAAACACTTCCTTTAAAATAAATTTTACCATCTAATAAAAAAACAATCTCATCAGCCATTTCATCTACAAAACTCATAATATGTGTGGTTATTAAAATAGTTTTTCCTTTTTCTTTCTCTTGTAAGATTAATTCTTTTAAATGAATTAAGGCTATCGGGTCTAAACCAGTTGTTGGTTCATCTAATATAATCAACTCACTGTCAAACATAAAGGTCAAGACTAAGTTTACTTTTTGTTTTGTGCCTCCCGAAAGATTACCTAATTTTTTTTTCAAAAATGATTCAAGACCAAATAAATCTATCAACTCTTGTTCATTAGATGCTTTTGGTCGTAAATTCTTAACCATTTTTAATAACTCAATAACGGTCAGGTTAGGGGGAAAGTTAGCAATTTGAGGTAAATAATTTAAATTATTTCTATAGTTCCATTTTTTTAGAACAGACGCCCCATTTATTGAGATTTCTCCTTTATTGGGTATCACCATTCCTAATAAACATTTTATTAGTGTGGTTTTCCCCGAACCATTCGGACCAAGAATGGCAAAAATTCCACCCTCTGAACCTTCTGGATTAATGGTTAAATCTAAACCATCTAAAACAGTTAGTTTTCCAAATTTTTTATGTAGGTTTTTTATTTCTATCATATTAGACACGAATTTCTAGAATTGGCACAAATTATATTTATTTTCACTTATTCTAACGGATTTATAGGTTTCATTAAAGGTTTTTCATCCATCAAATTATCAGGTGTAAAAACGGGAGATACTTTTTCTGAAAAATTAATAATATCAACAAACAAACTTCGTAACAACACTAAGGTTTCTGGTGTTTTATTAACAACATACGAAAATAGTTTCACAGGTCTAAAAGGCACATCTCCAATTCCGTTTTTATCAATATCATAACCTGCATATTCACTCCAATAATTGGCTTCAAATTTATTGTCGTTAAGTTTGCTATTGTATGATAAATCAAACGCATTGTGCATAAAGTTATTAAATTCAAAAAGATTTGTATAACAGCCACCAGTAAATTTTAATGCCCATCCATTTCTGATAAAGTGGTTGTTTTTATAATTGATACGGTTACAGCCATCAATGTTGATTCCGATAGTATTTTGCTCAAAAATATTTTCATAAATTTCAGCATCATTAATCTCTTTTAAGAGTAATCCATAAGATGCAGTACCCCAGTTGTAATGAAATGTATTGTGGTGCATTTTAATAAACTTAGAAAACATTACTGCAACACCAGCACCATTATTATTGAATTCATTATGATGGTATTCGTTATGATGAGAAAACATAAAATGTAACCCGTAGCGGATATTATCCTTGCTTGTATTGTTAGAAATGAAACTTTTATTTACAAATTCTAAATAGATACCATCACGCATACCTGTAATGGTATTTTGTTCTATTCTAAGTTTTTTACATTTCCATGCATGTATACCATTGCCTGAACTAGTTTCATCAATTGCATGACCAATAACTTTATTATTTTGAATTAAACCGTATGTTGAATTCTGTATGATAAAACCATAAAAAACATCATTTAAAATATTATCTTTTATAGTGAAATTTTTACTGTCTGACACAAATATTGCTGCAATTTCTTTGGTATAACTCAAGCCAACATTTTTAAACACAAAGCCTGAAACACTAAAGTTATCTGCTCTAATAGCCAGTACGCTATCAGTTTTGTTTTCTGCATCTAGTATTGGGTAGTTTTCGCCTATAAGATGTATAGCTTTATTTACAAAAATTTGAGTTTCTTTATAGACACCTTTTTTTACTAATATTGTATCGCCATCTTGAGCAAAAGAAATAGCTTTTTTTATAGTTTTTGTTTTACAAGTAACACAAACATTAATTGTTTTAGTTTGAGCTTGAATATGGATTGAAAATAGAAATAAGAAAATGAAAATGACAATGAGATTCTTGGTTGCTTTTTCAAGTCCTGTAAGAATGACATTGTTATTGTATTTTTTCATACTATTTAGAGAATTTTTCTTTTAATGTAGACCAAGTATAAAGTTTGCCACCATTTTCTTTTAGCATTTTTCGAGCAATTTCTTTTGAATTAAATGCTGAAAGGTTTGCACCCATAGGGCTTTTAATTTTTTCGCTAATCAAATAAGTAGCAGTCTTAGCATCAACTAAGCTTCCTGGGTTAGCGTAATCTGCAACCAATAAAAAAGACATAGTGTCTTCATTTTTATCTCGATTCAATTCATTTACCATACATTCAATGGCATCAAACATGTAGGCTTTCCCTTTTTTTGTTACTATTTGTGCGGCATGTGTTTTATCAACTACAGTCATATCGCAAAAATGGCAATGGTCATTGCCATAGTCAATTTTTTTAGGTTCTACTTTACATGAGGTTAGTGCCAGAACTAAGCTGAAAAATATAATAAATAAGCAAGTTTTCATAATAAAAAAATAAGAGTGTAAAGGTATACTAATTTAGAGGTATTTAAAAATGATAAGATGACTTTAAGTCATCTTATCATTTGGTTTCATTATAAAGATTTGTTTAAACTCACCAATAATACTTGTGAGCTTTTATTGTGCTTCTTTTTTGCCTAAAAAAAATGCGACAACAGTTAGCATCATTCCTGCAAACATCATCCATGCTCCTGTCATAGGATAGGAGTGTGCTGTAAAGTTTAATATGTCTTTAGAGCCAAATAATGGAGGTTGAAAACCCATTATAGAACCATCAGGGTTTTTAAAATTCATAATTGCATTTGGGTCTAAATTATGACCATAATCATATTCCCATAGATAAAAATCATACATACCAGCAATTCCGAGTGCTGACATGAGTATAAACCAGCCTAAATACCATTTGTATTTACCTATAAAACCAATAATTACCCCAAGTAATACCATTACCCCAATTACAATAGGAAATATTTTAAATTCAGGAATGGTTTCAGGTATATATTGCATACCTACATAATGGTTCATTAGATTGATATTTTTTATATCAAATTCATGCATGTCTGAAAATTTATCTATATGAATATTCATACCTAATGGTATAGGGTATTGAGGTGCTTCTAAGGTGATATTCCAGAGTGGAAATTTGAATAGACCTAGCAATAATAGAGAGCCAATAATCATTATAATTTTTGATTTTTTCATGAGTTTGAAATTTAAAAATTTTAATTGTTGTTTTTTAGACTATAAATTTACAATAAATTACTAAGTATAGGTGTGACTTATATCACATAGAAGAAGTTTGTCTCTTAAATATTGATGTAAAATAAAAGGGCAATTCATCTTTTTAGAATTGCCCTTTTGGTGTAATCAAAATCTAAATATTACTATTCTTCTTCACCAGGTACATCACCATCAAGCGTAAACGAAATAGGTACATTAGAGCCTTTAGGAGAAACACGAACATAACCTTGCATTTCTTGATGTAATGCAGAACAGAAATCTGTACAGTAGAAAGGCCAAACACCAACTTCTTTAGGTTCCCAAGTAAACGTGGTAGTTCTACCTGGCATAATTAATAATTCAGAGGTATTTGCACCAATCATTGAGATACCATGAGGTACATCATAATCTTGTTCTAAATTGGTTACATGAAAAAATACTTTATCACCAACTTTTACACCTTCAATATTATCAGGTGAAAAGTGAGAACGAATCATTGTCATAGAGATATGCACTTCATTACCTTTACGAACAACTTTCGTTTCTGCTTCATTCTTAACTGCATAAGGATGTTTATTATCGGCTAACTTGAATATTTTAGTTGGCTGTAACGCTTTAATTTTATCTGCAGCAATACCCGCAGCATAATGAGGTTCTCCAATAGTAGGGAAATCTAATAAAAGTTCCATTTTTTCACCAGAAATATCAAATAATTGAGCGGATTGACAGACTTCAGGACCTGTAGGTAAATAACGATCTTTTGTTATTTTGTTCATAGCTACCAAATATTTATCATCTGGTGTTTGCGAATTCCCTCCAGGAATCATTAAGTGACCAACAGAATAATAAACTTTATGTCTATCTAGCACTTTCAAATCTTTAACATTCCATTTTACTACTTCAGAAGAAATAAAGAAGGTAGTATACGCATTACCTCTCGTGTCAAATTCAGTATGTAATGGCCCTAAGCCTGGGTTAGGTAGTATACCGTAATTTACAGCGTCGAACTTAAGAATTGGTATTCCGTATGCATCACCATCAAATGCTTTATCAGCAATTGCTTTCTGCATTTTAGAAAATGAGTGAATTGTCATTTGAGCTGCTAATTTACCATTACCAATAATATATTCACCTGTTGGATCAACATCACAACCATGTGGTGATTTTGCTGTAGGTAAAAAATAAAATGCACCTGGTACCTCTTTAGGGTCAACCACTAAAACTTCTTTTTTCCATTCAGTTGTAGCAGTATGTGTATCATCATCCCATGTGTTGTGTGCATAGTTTGTTGGCATTTTCTTACCACCTCCGTTTTTCACATATTCTTCAATTTTTTTCCAGTTAATTGCTGCGATAAAATCCTTATCATTTTGTGAAGCATTTACTTCCAATAATGAATTTGCTTCCTCCGTATTATAGGTAGAGAAAAAGAACCAACCGTGAGATTTACCACGACCTGGGTGAGATAAATCATAACTAAAGCCTGGCATTTTAATTTGAAACTCAATGTTCATATGACCATGTTCAGGGTCTATTTTTAAAAATGATAAAGCTCCACTAAAGTTTCCTTTCATTTCACTAATTGGCATATCTTTTTGAGGAAACGGTACTGAAAAACGGGTACCAGCAACAACATATTCAGAATTTTCAGTTACAAAAGAAGAACTGTGATTACCTGCTGAGTTAGGAATTTCAATAATTTCTTCAGTTTCAAAAGTTTTTAAACTAATACGTGCAATACGTGGTGTGTTGTTTTCATTGATAAAAACCCAACGACCATCAACAGAACCTTTCGTTTGAGAAATGTCAGGATGATGAGAATCTCCCCAAGGCACAAAACCATGAGAGGTCATTAACATAGGTTTGGTTTCTTCACTATAACCATATCCTTTTTCAGGATCTTGCGAAAATACGGGGATTACCCTAAATAATCTACCTGAAGGCAAACCATAAACAGCTAATTGTCCGCTAAATCCACCAGAGATGAATGCGTAGTGAGAATCGTGTTCGCCTGGTGCTACATATACTTTTTCAGCAGCATTTCCTGCCAAAGCACCTTTATTACTTTTACTGCCTTTTTTTTCAGTTGGTGCACAGCTTACTACTAAAGTAGCTGTAATTACAAACAGAAAAATTGATTTAATTATTCTTTTCATTATAGTGTAAATTTGGTTATTATTATTATTATTAAAACTGAGCTGTGTCTCAGTGTTTCGTTAAAAGTCTAAATTAAATTTAAGCTCTATTTATCTTATTTTTTTGTTCTAAAATATTCTAATATAGCTCTTGCTTCTTCTTTTGAGATTTGCTGTTGAGCCATGGGAGCGTTATATTCTGAAATTAATGCTTTGGCAACAGGATCATTGGCTAACATTTCATCTGCGTTTAAAATCATATTCATAATCCATTCTGGTGATCGTCTATCAGTAACCCCTTTTAAAGCTGGACCGATATAACGTTTTTTTAATTTATGACATGCAGTGCAGTTGGTTTTGTAAAGCTCTTTGCCTTTTTCAACTAACTTTTCATCAATAGCCTCTAAGGTTACGCTTTTAACAGGTCCTATTCCTTTGTTGTCTAATGTAGGAGCCGTCAAATCAATTTTTTCAGAAGTTGTTGTTACAACCTCTTCTTTAATAGGATCAGCTTGAACTTCTTCTTTAACATTCTCTACAGGGTTTTTATCTTTCTTTTTTCCATCTCCACAACTTATAAAGATTAATGTAGATACAATTGCAATTGCAATAAATTTAATTTTCATTTTTAATTATTTTAATTTATAGTATTGATATACAAAATTAATATAAAAAGAAGTGATACTCTTTTTATCTATTATTTTTTATTAGCAATTATTTTTCTGAAGGAACCAATACATCTCCAACAACATGAATCCAACCATTACTCACTTTTACTGACATTAATACTTCTGTACCACCTACAAATATTTTTCCATCTTTATATTCAACTTCTAAATATTTCCCTGACGCCATATATAATTTACGCCCTTTTTTAGCTTCTTTTTTTAATTGTTTGATAGGGTAATTAGCAGGAGCCACATGATTAGTTAATACGTAAGCCAAAGTTTCTTTATTCTCAGGTTTTAATAAATCATCTACGGCATCTTGAATTTTTGCAAAAGCACTATTAACAGGTGCAAATACGGTTAAAGGCCCTGCATTTACTAAGGCATCTTCAACACCTCCTGCTTTAACGGCAGCAACTAAGGTCGAAAATGGCATATTGCCCTCTTCATCTTTATAAGTCATGGCAACTTGAAGTACATTAGCATCTTCACCTTCGCCTTGTGCTACTCCAGATTGCCCACTACCTTGAGTAGTTGTTTCTGTAACTTCTGTACTTTTTGTTTCTGTAGAAACAGCTGATTCATTGGTAGCTTTTGGTTCGTTTTTACAAGCTATAAATAAGGTCATTGCTATTAAAATAGTAAAAAATTGTTTTGATTTCATTTTATTATTCTTTGATTAGTATTAATTTTTTAGGTTT
>JAJRPL010000124.1 GCA_024280815.1 Bacteroidota bacterium | reverse complement strand
TTACATTATCACATTTAGTAAAGCGTATGCCAAGTCTAGAGCAACAATTTTTAACCTTAACCAACAACAATTAATCAAATGTTACGTCTTTTAAATATAGAGTTTCACAAACTAAAATACAATAGAGCTAGTAAAGTACTATCTATAATTTACTTTGCACTTCTTACATCTATTGCATTAATAGCAGCTATCAAATTTGATATTGGATTCTTCAAGTTTCATTTGGCAGAGCAGGGAATTTTCAACTTTCCGTACATCTGGCATTTCAATACGTATATGGCATCAATTTTTAAGTTCTTTTTGTTGCTAGTTATTGTTTCTATGATGGCTAATGAATACAGCAATAAAACCTTAAAGCAAAATTTGATTGATGGTTTGAGTAAAAAAGAATTTATCCTTTCTAAATTTTATACAGTTGTAGTTTTCGCTGCAGTTTCAACAATTTTTGTCTTTGTTATATCGCTAATTCTAGGTTTAATTTATTCAGATTATAATGAAATCTCAATCATCTTTACTGATTTAGAATATTTATTAGCTTTTTTTATCAAGCTTGTCGGTTTTTTCTCTTTTGGGTTATTTATGGGAATATTGATAAAACGTTCTGCTTTTGCAGTTGGTGCAATATTTGTCTGGCTCTTTATTGAGAATATTTTTAAAGGTTTTCTGTATTGGAGTTTTAATAAAAATTTACTTTCTTCAGATTCTGTTAGCACAAAAGATTTAGTCACAAATTCTGTCGATAATATCATGCAATTTCTTCCTATGGAAGCAATGGCAAGCCTCATAAAACAACCATTTACACGTTTAAGTGCTGTACAAAATGCCTCCAAACAATTGGGTGCAAATTTATCTAATGATTTTGCTGTACATTGGTATCAATTACTTATAGTAATAGTATGGTCCTTTATTTTTATTTACCTTTCTTATGCCTTGTTAAAGAAAAGAGATTTGTAACAAAAAAAGAGCATTGCTTATGAATACAATACTCTTTTATTTAACTAACTAACTCAAATAATACTGCAAATATACTGCACAAATTACAGTTTAATGTTAAACTAATATTAAACAATTCGTTAATTCTGTTAATTATTGTTAATAATTTAAGAGAACTAGTATTTATAATACATTTTCTATGTCGATAAAAATTAGTTCGTTATTTTTGTGAAATGCAATTCAAACTTCAATCTGACTTTAAACCTACAGGAGATCAGCCTCAGGCAATCAAACAACTAAGTGAAGCTATTTCTGCTGGTGAAACCCATCAAACCTTGTTAGGTGTTACAGGCTCTGGTAAAACTTTTACCGTTGCCAATGTGATTGAGAAAGTTCAACGTCCTACTCTAATTTTAGCTCATAATAAAACATTGGCTGCTCAGTTGTATTCTGAATTTAAGCATTTTTTTCCTGAAAATGCTGTAGAGTATTTTGTCTCGTATTATGATTATTACCAGCCAGAAGCGTACATCCCTTCAAGTGGTTTGTATATTGAAAAAGACCTTTCTATCAATGAAGATATAGAACGATTACGATTAAGTACTACCTCATCTTTGCTTTCTGGTCGTAGAGATGTTATAGTCGTAGCATCTGTTTCTTGTCTGTATGGAATTGGGAACCCTGTTGAGTTTAAAAAGAATGTCATTCATATTGAAGTAGATCAAAAAATACCCAGAACAAAATTTTTACATCGTTTAGTGACCAGTTTATATTCAAGAACTGAATTTGAAGTTAAAAGCGGAACTTTTAAAGTAAAAGGAGATACCATTACTGTTTTTCCATCGTATGGAGATCATGGATATCGCATCCATTTTTTTGGAGATGAAATTGAAGAAATAGAAAGCTTTGATATTGTCAACAACCAAGTTATTGAAAAATTTAAAGAACTAACCATCTACCCTGCCAATCTATTTGTAACCTCACCTGATGTATTGCAAAATGCCATCCATATGATACAGGAAGATATGGTCAAACAAGTGGATTATTTTAAAGAGATAGGCAAACATTTAGAGGCTAAACGTCTTAAAGAACGTACAGAATTTGACTTAGAAATGATTCGTGAATTAGGTTATTGTAGTGGTATTGAGAATTATTCTCGTTATTTAGATGGTAGAAACCCTGGTACTCGCCCCTTCTGTTTGTTAGATTATTTTCCTGATGATTATTTAATGATTGTTGACGAAAGTCATGTTACTATTCCGCAAACCCACGCCATGTACGGAGGCGATAGATCTCGAAAAGAAAATTTGGTTGAATATGGTTTTCGATTGCCTGCTGCCATGGATAACCGTCCGTTAAAATTTGAAGAATTAGAAGCTATTCAAAATCAGGTGATTTACGTAAGTGCCACACCTGCAGATTATGAATTACAAAAAACAGAAGGTGTTTTTATAGAACAAGTGATTAGACCAACAGGATTATTAGATCCTATTATTGAAGTGAGACCTAGTTTAAATCAGATAGATGATTTGATAGAAGAAATGCAGGTCAGAATAGAAAAAGATGAACGGACATTGGTGACAACCTTAACCAAGCGAATGGCAGAAGAATTGACCAAATATTTAAGTAGAATACAGATTCGTTGCCGTTATATTCACAGTGATGTTGACACCTTAGAACGTGTTGAAATTATGCAAGACCTCCGTAAAGGATTATTTGATGTACTGATTGGTGTTAACTTATTACGTGAAGGGTTAGATTTACCCGAAGTGTCATTGGTTGCTATTTTAGATGCTGATAAAGAAGGTTTTTTACGAAGTCACCGATCATTGACACAAACCATTGGTAGAGCCGCTAGAAATATTAATGGTAAGGCCATTCTGTATGCCGATAAAATTACTAAAAGTATGCAGCTAACTATTGATGAAACTGATAGAAGACGAGAAAAACAAATTGCATACAATTCAAAACATAATATTACACCAACACAAATTAAAAAGAGCATTGATGATAGTTTAAGCAAAAGTAATATTAGCTCTTTTCATTATGACAGTGCAGCTGCAAAAGCCGCTGAAGAAGAGTTGGAATACTTACCAAAACCTGAAATTGAAAAACGGATAAGAGGCCGACAAAAAATGATGGAAAAAGCGGCAAAAGCCTTAGATTTTATTGTGGCTGCTCAATTGCGTGATGAAATAAAGATTTTGAAAGAGCAATTATAATTGCTGGCTTTTTTATTTATTAATCAAAACCCAAAGTTCTACTTCTTCAGAAGAACGCCAGTGCTGATCTCGCTTTGTTTTATTAGAAGCAGTTTTAACTCGTTTTTTAAAACACTTTTCTAGTTGAAACCTTCCTCCTTCGGATAGTTCTTTCTCTATCGGATGCTCTTTAGTTACATTTGTTATTTGAGCTAAATTCGAGAATATAACGACAAGTTTTCCTTCAGGTAAAAGTCGTTGTTGGGCTTCTTTAAAAAAATCAGGAAATAATTTTTCATTGTAATAAATAGCTTCATCATTATTATCTAGATTATGAATTTCTGGCAACCAAGGAGGATTAAAAACAATCAATTCGGTTTGTTTTGTCCACTTTCCAAAAAGATGACCATAATCTAATTCTATCTTTCTAGACAACTTTGTATCTCCCATAAATTCTGCTAATCCGATAATCGCGTTAGGGTTTGTATCTGTTCCAAAAACCTTTTGAAAACCATACTTTATTAGTTGTAAAGAAAG
>JAJRPL010000123.1 GCA_024280815.1 Bacteroidota bacterium | reverse complement strand
TCTTTATCTGCAACTAAAATCCGATCTCCTGCCTGAATGCCTACCTTATCACTAGGGCCCTTTTTTATTACACTTAGTACTGTTAATGAATCTTTGTGCATTCTAAACCGAATACCAATACCTACAAATTCACCATTCATACTTTCTGCAATAGCATCATGATCACTTGCAGGTATATATACAGAATGCGGGTCTAATTTGCTTAAAATTTGACGAATAGTACCATCTAGTAAACTGTCAGTATCTACTTTATCAACATAATCATACTGAATAAAATCCATCAATTTTTTAATCTTGATTTCTTGAGAATTTCCTTTATTAAATATGGATAGGGAATTATTTTTAGGATAATTAAGCATACTGCCAATAAAAACGCCAAAGACAACTGCTAACGAAAGAAATAAAGGAAAATATATTTTGTTTTTAGTCATTGTTGCTATTTAAACAAACCAATTCTACACCTGCTTTTTCTAAAAATGATAAGCCTGAATTATCTTTGTATTCTTTGCCATAAACCAACCTTTTGATTCCTGCTTGGTGTATAAGTTTACTACATTCTTTACAGGGCGATAAAGTGATGTATAATGTAGCATCTTTACAAGATTGTGTTGAGGCTGCAACTTTTAATATTGCATTCGCTTCGGCATGCAGTACATACCATTTCGTATCATTATTATCATCTTCACAACAATTTTCAAAACCTGAAGGCGTACCATTAAAGCCATCAGAAATAATCATATTACCTTTAACAATTAATGCACCTACTTGTTTTCGTTTACAGAAGGATAATTTTGCCCATTCTACTGCCATTTTTAAATAAGCAACATCATATCTGTGTTGTTTCTTTTCTGTCATGTTTATTTATAACGTATAAAACTGAAAAATTCTTATGATTTCTATTTATAAACAACAAATTACCGATAAAAAACTGGGAATCTTGTTAAATTATTACCAAAATTTACGTTCAATAAGCATAGGGATTACAATTCCAATAACAATTGATGAGACTACTAAAACCCAATCTCTTTTTGAAATTCTTAATCCTTTTATCGCTATAAAACCAGCTATAAGAATCAATAAAACAACACCTATTTGAGCGAGTTCTACACCTAAAGCAAATTCTAATATTGGTAATAGTTTACTCTCTGAATCAGTTAAAACCATTTTTAAAAAGCCCGATAAACCAAGTCCGTGAATCAAACCGAAAAAAAAGGCAAAAAACAAATTGGTATTAGATTGGTGAAAATTCTTTTTTTTAACCGTTATCAAATTGATAAACGCAGTAATAAAAATACTTAACGGAATTAAATACTCTATAATTTTAACATCAATAGATACGACATCATACGTTGCTAATGCTAAAGTAATCGTATGCCCAATGGTAAAAAGTGTTATTATCCATAAAATTTTCTTCCAATCTTTAAAACTATAAACAACCACTAAAACTATAAAAAAAAGAATATGGTCATAGGCTTTCCAATCTAATACATGATCGAATGCTAATTTTAGAAATAATGTAAAATCTTCCATTGTTTAATTTTCAAAATTTTAGTTTACAAAACAAATCCCATAACACAACACCACAACTCACCGAGATATTTAAAGAATGCTTGGTGCCGTATTGCGGAATTTCAATACAATAATCAGATGCTGAAACCACTTCTTGCTGTACGCCTTTTACCTCATTACCAAAAATAATGGCTAATTTTTCTCCTTTTACAGGGATAAAGTTTTGTAACTGTACTGCATTATCAGCTTGTTCAATTGCAACCGTCTTAATTTTTGATTTTTTTAATTTTTTAATTAGCGTAAGCGTATCCTCTACATATTCCCACTCGACAGAATCGGTTGCACCTAAAGCAGTTTTATGAATATCTTTATGAGGTGGCTTTGCAGTTATGCCACATAAATAAATTTTTTCTATTAGAAAAGCATCACTGGTTCTAAACACAGAACCAATATTGTTTAAACTCCTAATATTGTCTAACACTACAATTAGAGGTGTTTTTTTAGCCGATTTAAAGTTCTCTACCGTTAATCTTTCTAATTCGTTATTTTTTAATTTACGCATAGAGAATAGTTTCTGTTGAAATTTATATTTTCTACAAAAATAAAAAATAAAAATCCGTAAATTCGCATTCCAATTCAGAATCTACAAAAATTGTCAAAAGCCAAACCTAAAAAGGTTACTCCTTTAATGAAACAATATAGTATTATTGAGCAATAAAACGGGCAAATATGCATTTTAATTCTATTTTTGTCCAATTTTTATTACATTTGTATTATGGTTAACCGTCATTTACATCGGAAATTACAAGAGATAGCTACTTATTATCCTGTAATAACACTTACAGGTCCTAGACAATCTGGTAAAACCACATTGATAAAAAAAGCTTTTTCAAAATTACCTTATGTATTACTAGAAACACCTGATGTAAAAGAGAGAGTTATAGAAGACCCTAAAGGGTTTTTAGATAAGTTTCCTAAGGGTGTAATTTTAGATGAGATTCAAAATATACCTGAATTATTTTCATATATACAAGCTATTGTTGATGAAAATAATGATGTTAAATTTATTCTATCTGGTTCTCAAAATTTCTTATTACTTGATAAAATTACACAAACTTTAGCAGGAAGAACTGCTGTGTTAAAACTTTTACCTTTTTCTTTAGAGGAGTTAAAATCAACAAAATTCAAAATAAAAAATAGCTTTGACTATATTTTTAAAGGATCATATCCTAGACTTTATGACAAAAAAATTCCTGTTGAATTGTTTTATTCAGACTATATACAAACATATGTAGAACGAGATGTAAGAACTATAAAAAATATAGGAAATCTAAGTACTTTTAATAGATTTTTACAATTATGTGCTGGTCGAATTGGTCAGCTATTAAATTTAGATTCTTTAGCGACAGACACTGGAGTTACATTAAACACCATTAAAAGTTGGTTATCTATATTAGAGGCTAGTTATATTGTCTATTTCTTACAACCACATCATAAAAATTACAATAAACGTTTAGTAAAAAGACCAAAGTTATATTTTTATGATACTGGTATTGCTTGTAATTTATTACGAATTAAATCAGTTGAACAATTAGAATTACATCATATTAGAGGTAGTTTATTTGAAAATTTTATTTTAAATGAATTACTAAAATCAAAACTAAATCATGCCCAAACACCAAATTTCTATTTTTGGAGAGATAAGCATGGAAAAGAAATAGATTGCATTGTTGATACAGCAGAAAAACTAATCCCAATAGAAATAAAATCGAGTAAAACTTATACAAAAGATTTTTTAAAAAATATAAACTACTGGAATAAACTATCAGAAAGTAACCCTAAAAATGCATATATTGTTTATAATGGTGATGAAGATGATAAATTACCTAAGGGAAATCTCATTGGCTGGAATAACTTAAACAAAATTCCTCTAGAATAATAAAAACTATATTTGTCATATTCTGAACTATACTATATTTATACTCTAAAAAATAATGAAAATTGTCAAAAACTAAAGTAAAAAAAGTAACTCCTTTAATGAAACAATACAATACCATCAAGGGTAAATACCCAGATGCGATGTTGTTGTTTAGAGTGGGCGATTTTTATGAAACTTTTGGGGAAGATGCTGTAAAAGCTGCTCGTGTTTTAAACATTACACTTACCAAGCGTGGTGCTGGCAGTCAAAGTGAAACTGCTTTGGCGGGGTTCCCTCATCATTCATTAAATACCTATTTACCTAAATTGGTGAAATCAGGAATG
>JAJRPL010000122.1 GCA_024280815.1 Bacteroidota bacterium | reverse complement strand
TGTTATTCTTTATGATTAATTGTTGTTCTGTATAAGTTACCTTCCCTTTGGGAAGGGCTAGGGATGGGATTAAATTATTTGAACCCCTTTAGTATTCACTTTTGAAACATATATATTAAACTCTATCGTAGAATTTTGATATACTTTCTCCATTGCTTTTACAACTTTAGTTGCATTTTCTTCTCCTTTGCAAAGACCAAAAATTGAAGGGCCAGAACCAGAAATACCTATACCTAAAGCTCCATGTTCTAATCCTGCTTGTTTGACATTCTCAAAATACGGAATCAATTCTTTACGATACGGCTCTGCTATCACATCAACCAAAGACCTGCTAATTAACTGGTAGTCATCAGTGTACAGTCCGCTAACTAAACCTGCTAAATTAGCACTTTGTTTGACTGCATCTGCAATAGTAACTGTAGGTTTTAATACATTTCTAGCATCTTCCGTTTTTACTTCTATCTGAGGATGAATAACAGCTACCCATAATTCATTCGGAACTGGTAATTTTACAATTTCTAGAGGTTCGTAGCTTTTTATCAATATGAATCCACCATAAATAGCAGCGGCAACATTATCAGCTATGGGTGAACCACAAGCAATCTCTTCACCTAATCTAGCGAATTCGGTTAGTTCTAGGTTTGTAAAAGGCTTGCCTAACAATTCATTGGTTGCAAAAGCAGCACCAGCAGCACTAGACGCACTACTTCCTAATCCACTACCAGGTTTTACTTTTTTAAACAATTGCATATCAATACCAAAATCTGCATTGGCTTTTTCTAGCATTGCCAATGATACTACACTAGCAGCATTTTTAGCACTATCAAAAGTCAATTCAGCACCTTCAATTTTAGAGATTTCAATACCTTTATTAGAGGTTTTTGTCAAAATCATCTCATCTCCAACAGTATTGATTGCAAACCCTAATGCGTCAAAACCGCACGATACATTAGCAACAGTAGCTGGGGCAAATATTTTTATAGAATTCATATTACTTATTTGCTATTTTAATGATGTCGGCAAAAATTCCAGATGCAGTAACATCAGCACCTGCACCTGCACCTTTAATAATCATAGGTTGTTCAGGATATCGTTTTGTATAAAACATGACAATATTATCTTTACCTTCTAAATTATAAAATGGATGTCCTTCTGGAATCTCTTTCAAGCCCACTTTTGCTTTGCCATTTGCAAATTCTGCCACATATTTTAGCTGGCAATTGTTTTTATTGGCAGATGCTAACAATTGATTAAAATGCTCAGCATCCACGTTAAGTGAATCATAAAAATCATCAACAGAATTGGCATTATGATTCTTCTTGGTTAAAAAAGAATCATTTTCTATGTCTTCCAAATCTAATTTCACACCACTTTCTCTAGCCAAAATTAATATTTTTCTAGCAACATCAACTCCGCTTAAATCAATTCTTGGGTCAGGTTCGGTATAACCTTCATCTTGTGCTTGTTTTACAATGTCATAGAAATTAGTATTTTCCTTAAAGTTATTGAAAATAAAATTCAAACTTCCCGAAAGTACAGCTTGTATACTTTGAACTTGATCACCAGAAGCAATTAAATTGTTTAAAGTGGCAATAATTGGCAATCCCGCACCAACATTGGTTTCAAAGAGAAGTGGAGCATTGTATTCTAATGATAATTCTTTGAGTTTACGATACTTTATATAGGTAGAAGAGCAGGCGATTTTATTACAAGCCACTACAGCTATACTATTACTTAAATATTGAGAATAAACATCTGCAACCTCCATATTTGCTGTAATATCAACAAAAATACTATTTCTAAGGTTGAGCGATTTTACTTGCTTAAAAAAACCATCTATTGAAGCTTCTTGCCCTTTGTCTAATTGAGATTTCCATGTAGTAAGTTGAATACCATCTTCATCAAAAATCATTTTTCTTGAATTTGATAAGCCAATAATGCGGATTTTAATTTTTAAATTATCTAGTAAATATTGTTGTTGTTGCTGTATTTGTTCAATAAGTTTAGCACCAACATTACCAACGCCAGTAATAAAGATATTTAGTTGTTTATTATTGCCCGTAAAAAAAGCTTCGTGTAGACTGTTTAATGCTTTTTTTACATTTTTTGTAGCAATTACTGCCGATATATTTTTCTCAGTAGAACCTTGAGCAATTGCACGAATATTGATATTGTTTTTCCCTAAAGTGCTAAACATTTTTCCACTTATTCCTTGGTGCTTTTTCATGTTATCACCAACAATGGCAATAATAGACTGTTCTTTTTCAACAATAAGAGGTTCAATTTTATTTCTTAGAATTTCAAATTCAAAAGTAGTATCAATGACTTCTTTTGCTTTATCACTGTTACTTTCATCAATAGCAATGCAAATAGAATGCTCTGACGATGCCTGTGTAATTAATTTGACATTGATATTACTATGGGCTCGACTTTCAAATAAGCGTTTAGAAAATCCAGTTATGCCTACCATACCAGAACCTTCTAAAGTGATTAAGGCAACATTTTCAATATGACTTATCCCTTTTACTGGCTCAGTTTTACTAGTACTTTTCTTAGAAATTAAGGTACCTTCATCTTTAGGACTTAATGTGTTTTTAATACGTATTGGAATTTCTTTTTTTAATACAGGATGTATTGTTGGAGGGTAAATCACTTTAGCTCCGAAATGAGAAAGTTCCATAGCTTCTTCATAAGAAATTTGAGCAATGGGTTTTGCTTGACTAACTAATTTAGGATTTACAGTATACATACCGCTAACATCTGTCCATATTTCAAGAACATTAGCATTAATAGCCGCAGCTATTATAGCTGCAGTAAAATCAGAACCTCCTCGTCCTAATACAGTAGTTTCCCCATTTATTGAAGATGAAATAAAACCAGGTAATAAAACTACAGTTCGTTTGTTGGTATCAAAAAATGAGGTAATATTTTTATTTGTAACTTGAAAATCTACAGCTGCATGTGTATAATTGTCATCTGTTTTAATAAGCTCACGGGTATCTTTTAGAATAATATCAATATCGCTTAATTGTAGAGTCTCACTAATTATATATGAAGAAAGAATTTCACCATAACTTACAATTGTAGCCTCACTTTTAATAGATAATTCATTAATGTTAGAAATACTATGTAATAGTTGCTCTACCTCTTCAAATTTGGTGTTGATAAATTTGAGAAATTCATTTTGTTTTTCTTTTGAAATCAATTCATTTAAAATAGTATAGTGAATTGATTTTATTTCTTCAAAATTAGATAAATAAGACTTGTCGTTAATTGAAGCTAAATACGATGATTTTAGAAGTAAATTGGTAACTTTAGCAAAAGCAGAAACCACTATAATTTGAGGTTCTTCTTTATTTGCAACAATGATTTTAATTATTTTTTTGATGTTTTTCGAGGATCCTACAGAAGTTCCTCCAAATTTTAATACTTTCATTTTAAGTAAATTGTAATGATACAAAGTGTTGTTTTCTATTAAATAATAGAGATGACCATGAGAGTGATATGTACATAATTAACCCCTAAGGGTCATCATTGTTGTACCAATAAACATAACACACTCAATAGATATTGAGCTTGTAGAAGAAATTATTATGTTTTTAGCTACTTGCACAGTTCAAATGTACTAGATATTCTTTTAATAACAATCTATAAACTTCATTAAGTTTTATTTTTATTGAATTTTTATATTTTATTGTCAAAATTTATAAATATTTAATTTTTAAGGCTATTTTTGAGCTTCTATCAATCATAATCAAAAATGAGAAAAACTGCTTTTACATTATTTTTTGTGTTATTATGTATTGTATTTGGTTTTAGTCAAGAAACATTGACTCCTACAGACTTTTTATCGAAAAATTTCCACAAAAGTAGGCGAGAGGCTTTACGTAACAAGATGCCTGAAAACAGTGTAGCTGTATTTTTTGCAAATCCTGTACGAAACAGAGCGAATGATGTAGATTTTATATATCATCAAGATCCAAATTTTTACTATTTGACAGGCTATAGAGAACCACATGCTGTATTGCTGATTTTTTCTGAAGATCAGATTGAGGGAAGTAAGGCTTATAATGAAGTTATTTATGTACAAGAACGTAATAAAAAGAAAGAATTATGGGATGGTAAGCGATTGGGTATAAAAGGAACTCAAGAAAAATTAGGTTTTGTGAAGGTTTTTAATGGAAGTGATTTTGAAAAATCAACGCTAGATTATAAAGGGTTTGACAAAGTGTTTATTTTCGATTTTAAAGATGATTATAGAAACTCCAAAAAAAATAGTGCCGATTTATTTGATTTGGTCTCTCAATTTAAAGAAAAGGCATCCTTTGATAGGAGTTTAATTTCAAATCCTGAAAAAGACAGAGCTTATCAGCTTATTAAAACTACAGAAATTGAAAATAGTGCCAATGTTGCACAAATTATTGGTAGATACCTTGATTACTTTCCTGAATTGAAAAAAGATGAATTGTTGCAAGGTTATCAAAATGCTCAAAGCAATGAGTTGAGAAAAGAATATCAGCAAAAGGTAAATTTAATTATAGCTGCAAAACCCAAAACGAATATTGACATTTTAAGTTTAGAAGCTTATATGAGTTCTTTACGTGAAATTAAATCACCCGAGGAATTAAAATTATTAAAGAAAGCCATTGAAATTTCTGCTGTAGGTCAAATTGAAATTATGAAAGCGATGCATCCAAACATGTCAGAAGCTGAAATTCAAGGAGTGCATGAGTTTGTTTATAAAAAATATGGAGCAGAATATGAAGGGTATCCTTCTATTGTTGGAGGCGGACATAACGGGTGTATCCTCCATTATATTGAAAATAATAAAACCAAGGTTGGCAATGATTTGGTGTTGATGGATTTAGGAGCTGAATATAGAGGCTATACGGCAGATGTAACGAGAACCATCCCTGCAAATGGAAAATTTTCAGATGAACAGAGAGCAATTTATGATATTGTTTATGCTGCCCAAGAAGCTGGTATTGCTGAATTAACCGTTGGTAATAATTTTAGTGTTTCTCATCAAGCCACAGAAAAAGTTATAAATAAAGGCTTGTTAAAACTAGGTATACTAAAGTCATTAGATGAAAATCATAATTATTATCCGCATGGATCTTCACATCATATTGGTCTAGATGTTCACGATCCAGGTGAATACGGAACGTTTAAAGCAAATATGGTTATTACAGTTGAGCCTGGTATTTACATTCCTGAAAATAGTAATTGCGATAAAAAATGGTGGGGAATTGCTGTGAGAATTGAAGATGATATTTTAATTACGGATAAAGGCCCTATAAATTTATCTGCTAGGGCACCTAGAAAAGCAGATGCTATTGAAAAAATGATGCAGCAAAAAAGTGTATTAAATGGGTTTGTATTACCTAAATTAGATTAGTTTTCAATAGCAGTAACAGTATTTTGGCAGACTAAAAGTCTGCTTTGTGAAATTCTCACAGCACCGAATTTGTGTTAATTAGTGAAATTTGTGTCAATTTATTTAATCCAGAATTTAATACATAGTTTTAACTACATTTGAAATCAATAAAAAACCGTTCAATTAATAAATGAAAGTTTGTATCGCCGAAAAGCCAAGTGTAGCCAGAGAAATTGCCAC
>JAJRPL010000121.1 GCA_024280815.1 Bacteroidota bacterium | reverse complement strand
TGGTCTTGACAATTCATTCAAATTATTGTCTAACAGTAATACAGTATTGAAATTTTTGTAAAAAAGGATGATTTTTAATGGATTCTTAATATCAACTGATGTTATTTCACCCAATTGAGTATTGGTGTAATTGTAAGTCTTCAGGTTCGTTTTTTTAGTTAGAGTATTATTTTTTATAAAATAGAGGTTGTTAAAATCATCAACGCCAATAAATTTATCAGCATTAAGAGTCGTACTTTTAATAAACTCTGTTTCAAAAATAGTGTCAGTATGTTGTGCTATTAAAAGAACACCTTTAAAAACTAGAAAAATGAATAGAAAGTTTTTCATAGAAAACAAAAGTAGTAAATATAAATTTTCAATCCCTCATTGAGGGTGTAATTCCCTGAGGCTTGCCTCGAAATAAAAAATACTTTTCTTGATAAATACCTTGTACCCTTGTGTCTAGGCTGTTAATCTATTCAGTAACATATTTTAGGAAGAGCCTTTTAAATTCATATGTTTCAATAAATTGTGTGAAAAATCAAGTATGTTCTGTACTTCATCAGTACGAGCAATATGGAGGTATTTAAATATCATCAAAGCTTCTCCATTACTTTCTATGTGGTGAGTTTCATTTTGTTCTAGAAAACGTATCAGATCATCAGTAAAAAAAGTCCTGATAGCATTTTCATCTTCTCCGCTTAATTGAAATTTACCTGAAAAACCCGCATACTTAACAAAATTAATATCTCCTTTTGCTCCCGAAAAAACTTTTACTCGATCAAAAATTTTATCAAATAGACCTTCCTTATCAATTATAAATTTCGGAATAGCTGAAGGCAATCTTACTATTAGTACAGTAGTTTGATACACTTCTAATGCTAGTAGAGCTCCTTCATCAAAAACAATATCAGCAATTTCCCATTTAGCATTATTTTCTGTATCTAATCCTTGTAAAGAATTACTTTTCATTTCTATAGGACGAGAATCGAAGAAATGAAAATTTCTTAGATAAGAAGTATTCCAATCTACATCACGTTCGAAAGACCAACCATTTGCAATAGCCACTTTTTGTAAACGGATTTGACGTTTTGTAATTCGCTTTTTTATACGGCCCGTAACAATTTTTAAAGCTCTATTATGACTAGTAGAAGCCACATGATTATCTAACCCAATAAGCTTAACATCACCACCTTTGTTATCATGAATACGCTTATAATCAATTAAATTTTCCATTATTGTAAGATCTACAAGACGTGTTTGCATCATATCAATACGTACATTTGATCCTTCAGGAATTTCTTCTAACAATTGATCTAATTTCAGAGCATATAAAAAATTTGCTACTCCTTTTAATTTAACATCATAAGAACCATTTTCTGATTTATATACTTTAGAACCAGATTTATAAATCTTATTAAAGAACTCTATAAATCCTAACCTAGCCAATAACATATGTAAAATTAGTGTGACTAGTATACCGCCTATAATTCCAAAAAGTAAATCTGTAAATAACGTAATTATAAGTGTAGCGGAAAGGAATAACAACTGTTCAACACCTTGATCATAAGCATGCTTGAATACTTTTGGAGAGGCTAATTTAAAACCAGTATGTACTAGAATTGCTGCCAAGGCTGCTAATGGTATACTTCTTAAAACTGGTGCTAAAATAAGAACAAAGAGAATTAGAAAAATACCGTGATACAAATTAGACCATCTAGTCTTAGCATTACTATTTACATTTACAGTACTTCTAACAATTACTGTAATAATTGGAAGCCCACCCAATGCTCCTGAAACCATTGTGCTTAGCCCAACTCCAACTAAATCTTTGTTAAGGTTTGTAATTCGTTTATAGGGGTCTAGTTTGTCAACTGCACGAGCACTTGCTAATGTTTCTACCGAAGCAATCATAGTTATAGATAAAACCGTTAGCCAAAAAGGTATAGTTCCAATCATACCAAAGTCAGGGTGCATAATACTATCTAGAGGGTTGTCTGGAATATCAATTAATAATTTTGGACCAATACCATAAGATTTTCCGAAAAGAGAAATACTATGTTCATTAAAAAAATCAAAACCAAAGACTATGGGTAAAGCCAATAATAGAACCCACATAGGGGCTGGAATTATTTGAATAAATTTTGAATTAATTTTTTTATAAAAAACTAATACCAAAATACCAACTAATGAAATTAAAAAAACAAAAGGATTGATTTCAGGTAGTTTGTAAAAAACATCGATTAAGGTTCCAATAGTCGTGTCGGCATTGGAAGTAGTTCCTAAAGCATAATGAATTTGTTTTGTAAAAATAATTACACCAATTGCAGCCAAAATACCATGTAAAACAGACGAGGGTAATAATTTTGCAAAACGACCCATTTTAAGAAACCCTAAAATCATTTGAATACCTCCAGATACCACAATTGCAGCTAAGACATAGTTAATATTATTATCTAGAGCTACAAGACCTCCCAAAATTACCGCAATTAATCCAGCAGCTGTACCATTGATTGCCAAATGTCCACCTCTAAAAAATGTGGTTACAACACCACCGATAATTGCAGAAAGCACTCCTGCCATAGGAGATACTTCAGATGCTACTGCAATTCCTAATGCCAGTGGTAAAGCCACAAGTGATACACTTACGGCAGCCGAAAGGTCATTACGCCAATTTTCTTTCAGCCCTTTAAGTCCATTAGAAGGAACGGTGTTTTTAGTGTTCATAATTTAATATAAGTAAATTGTCAGTTTAAACAAATAACTTATTTTTGTAATGTTCGAAAGATACTCTTTTTTAGGGGAACACAAAATTTCTTTATAGCTGTAAAAAAATGATTGCTATAACTATTTTATTTAGTATTTTACACAAAAAAATTAATCAATGTTAGAATTAGCAGGCATTATTATTTTAGGAATTTTAGCCCAATGGGTGGCATGGCGGTTTAAAATACCTGCGATTTTACCCTTATTATTAATAGGATTATTAGTAGGTCCTATAGCAGCAGAATTTTTATCGGAAGATGGTACTAAATGGATAGAACCTATTTGGAATGGTACAAAAGGGCTTTTTCCAGGAGAGAGTTTGTTTTACTTTGTTTCATTATCAATAAGTATTATTCTTTTTGAGGGCGGACTCACACTAAAACTTAAAGAAGTTAAAAACGTGAGTAGTGTTATTAGTAAATTAATAAGCTTAGGCTCTTCG
>JAJRPL010000120.1 GCA_024280815.1 Bacteroidota bacterium | reverse complement strand
CAATCTCTTTTTTAATTTTTCTTAAAATATAGAAAAGCCTGAGGCAATCTCACTATTTTTACCCTCAGAACTTTTGTTTACTAATGAATAAATTGATTTTTATAGTTGTAATTTTTTTTGGTTTTTCTGTATATGGACAGAAAGATACAGTTAGATTTAAATCAAAAACTATGTTGGTAGTTTCTGACACCATTCAAATTGATTCAATAAGTATTAGTCCGTATAATTTTAAGGTTTTTAGTGATTTAAAACAAGAAATAGATACTACAGAATATGTTGTGAATTTCGCTAAAGCAGAATTGATTTTAGACCCAACAAAGTATCATGAAATTACAGTAGAGTACAATGCTTTACCAGAATATTTAACCAAAACGTATTCCGTTTTTGATGAAAAATTAATTGTACCCTATACAACCGATTTATCGCGAATGTACAGTGCGAGAAGCAGAAAAAAGAACAGAAATTTCACACCTTTTGATGGATTAAATACAAGCGGAAGTCTCTCTAGAGGATTGACCATGGGTAACAATCAAGATGCAGTGGTAAACTCAAATTTTGATTTACAAATATCAGGGCATCTCTCAAAAAAAGTACAGTTAAGAGCTTCAATTACTGATTCAAACGTTCCATTACAAGAAAACGGATATACACAACGGTTAGATGAGTTTGACCGTGTTTTTATAGAGTTGTTTAGTGATAATTGGAGCGTTAAAGCTGGTGATATCAATTTTCAAAATACTGAAAATAAATTTTTAAGGTTTAATAAAAAAGTTGCAGGTTTGATGGTAAACGCTCACATAGATAAAGAAGAAAGTGATACACGTTTTTTTACATCGGGTGCTTTGGTAAGAGGTCAGTATTCTAATAATGAGTTTGTGGGTCAAGAAGGAAATCAAGGTCCGTACAAAGTAACAGGTTCAAACGTAGATCAATTTATTTTGTTAATCTCTGGTTCTGAAAGAGTATTTGTAAATGGTATGTTGCTAAAACGAGGTGAGAATAATGATTATACCATCAATTATAATACAGCTGAAATTACGTTTACAGCAACCTATCCTGTGACTGCAAACATGAGAATAAAAATTGAATATCAGTTTTCTGATCAAAATTACACACGTTTTGTGACCTATAATGGAGCAGAGTATAAAACGGATAAGTTGAAAGTCGGATTTAGTTTTTACAATGAAAATGATGCTAAAAATCAATCCCTACAACAAGGTTTGAGTAACAGTCAAAAGAAGACACTTTCTCTTGCTGGTGATGATGTTTCTCAAATGAATGTTTCGTCTGCATATGCTGACACCTACGAAGAACATAAAATTTTATATAAAAAAGAACTACAAAACGGAACAGATGTATTTGTGTTTTCTAATGACGAAGCTGATGATTTATTCAATGTGAGATTCACCTATGTAGGAACTAATAATGGGTCTTATACCATACAAACTACTATTGCTTCAGGTAGAATTTATGAGTATAATGCTCCAATTGGAGGTGTTTTACAAGGCGATTATGAACCCATTGTGCAGTTGGTTGCTCCAGAAAAATTGCAAATTGCTGTGTTAAACACAAGTTTCTCTCCCAATTCTAAAACAATAATAAATTCAGAGTTTGCTTACAGTGTAAATGATAAAAATTTATTTTCTTCTTTAGACGATAGTAATAATAGCGGATATGCTGGTAGAATTGATTGGCAACAAGTATTGTCAGATAAAAAATGGAAACTAAGCAGTAACATAAATTACGAGCTCGTCAATCAAAATTTTAAATCAATTGAACGATTTAGATCTATTGAATTTGCAAGAGATTGGGATTTGATTAATCCGTTAGGAAATCAGCAATTTTTTAGTTCGGGTTTAACGTATAGTCATCCTAAAAAAGGAAAAATCACTTATCAATTCGATTGGTTGAATTTTAGTGAAAATTTTACAGGTACCAAACATAATTTTTTTACTGACTTATCCTTAAATAAAACGAAAATTTCAGCGAATGGTAGTTATTTAGACAATGATTCTGATGTGAATAAAACTCAATTCTCACGATTAAATTCATCCGTAAAGCATCATTTTAAAAAAAGTTGGGTAGGAGCAAAGCTCAATAGTGAAAGTAATGTTCGTAAAGATAAGATAGCGGAAATTATTTCTGAGTTTAGTCATAAGTTTATTGAATATGAAGCTTTTGCCGGGGTAGGAGATACCGCTAAGGTTTATGCAGAGTTTGGTTATAATTATAGAACTACTGATAGTTTACAGCTCAATAAAATGGAACGTGTAAATACTGCCAACACGTATTTTTTACGCTCGCAATTGGTACAAAATACAACATCAAATTTGTCGTTGTTTTTGAATTATAGAACCGTCAACTATCTAAGTGCTGGTTTACAGACCTCTAAAGATGAATCATTAAATTCACGTTTAAGTTACCGACAACAACTTTTTAAAAACGCAATAACCTTACAAACAGTTTATGAAACAAATTCAGGCAATTTACCACAACAAGAGTTTAGTTATATTGAAGTTGAAACAGGATTAGGTTTTTATACTTGGAACGATTATAATAACAATCAAATACAAGAATTAGATGAGTTTGAAGTGGCTCAATTTCAAGACGAAGCCAATTTTGTTAGGATATTGTTACCAACCTTGAGCTTTGTTAAAACGCATCAAAATAAATTTAGCCAAGCATTAACCATTCATCCGTCAAGTTGGAGTAATCAAAAAGGAGTTAAAAAAGTATTATCTCATTTCACCAATCAATCATTTGTGTTGATTGACAGTAAAAAGAAAAGGGTAGTAACGAATTTTGACTTAAATCCATTCAGTATCAATAGCGATGTCTTGGCATTGACACTAAATCTAAAAAACAGTTTGTTTTACAATAGAGGTAAACAAAAATATTCAACAACTTATACTTATATTTCTACTAAAAATAAAAATTCTTTCTCTGTTGGTGATCAAGAACAACAATTGCAATCACATCAATTACTCTTCAATCATAAAATAGGTAAGTTTTGGTTGGTAGATTTTAAAACGGCTATTTCTGATAACAAAAGTAATTCTGAGCGTTTTTCTAGTCGTAATTACAGATTAGATAATGTTGAGATGAATCCGAAAATATCTTATTTATTTAGTAAAAATTCTAGATTTGAGGTTTTATATCACTTTAAAGAAAAAGAGAATCAATTAAGCGGACAAGAAACATTATTATCACACACCTTTGGAGCTAATTTTATTTTTGCAAAAAATAGAAAATATGCTTTAAATGCTGAGGTTAACTTGGTGTTGAATTCTTTTGAAGGTAATCTGAACTCTCCTGTTGCATATCAAATGTTAGAAGGCTTACAACCTGGTACAAATTATACATGGAATATAAGTTTACAAAAGAAAATAACTTCTTATTTAGATTTGAATTTCAACTATTTGGGAAGGAAATCAGAAACTTCAAAAACCATTCATACAGGTACAGTTCAATTACGAGCCAGTTTTTAATTGTATCAAGCAACCATTTACTATTTTTGCATCTTATAATTGGTATAACTTTTAATATACTATTTATTCAACCAAAAAAACATGTACACATGAAAAAAATATTTTTAATAACCTTATTATTAGTTGCAACTATTTCTTTTTCTCAAGAAAATAATGAGCAGCCTAGAGTTAAAAAACATGAATTGAAAGCCAATGCTTTTAATCTCATTGTTTTTAAAGCAGCCAATTTTTCTTATGAATACTTAATTGATTCTGAGTCGTCATTTGGTGCTTCATTATTGTTTAATTTACAAGATGATGCTACTGATTCTTTTATTGCACCTTATTACAATGAAAAATTAGCATTTACGCCTTTTTACAGACGTTACTTTTCTAGCAAATATGCTTGGGGTTTTTTCATAGAAACCTTTGGTATGTATAACGTTCAAGAAAGAGATCATAGAGGTCACTATGATTATGTTAATGAAGTATTTGTAAATAGTAATTCTACTGAAACCTCAAATAATGTAGCTTTTGGTATTTCTGTAGGTGCAAAGTTTGTAAGTAGAAATGGCTTTGCTTTTGAATTCTTTGGTGGTGCTGGTAGAAATGTATTTTCTTCAAACGATAGATATGCTACAGAAATTGTACCTAGATTAGGGGCTTCTTTCGGTTATAGATTTTAAAAAGAGGTTAAAACATAAAAAAACCGCTTAATGAGCGGTTTTTTATGAATAAATTTGGTTACATTTTCATCAACCAGTTCTTTACATCAACCTCTTGTTTTATGATATCTCGTAAGTCTTCAATTTTTACACGACTTTGTTCCATAGTATCTCTATAACGAATGGTTACTGTGTTGTTCTCTAATGTGTCATGGTCAACAGTAATACAAAAAGGTGTACCATTGGCATCTTGTCTTCTGTAACGTCTACCAACAGCATCTTTCTCATCATACACCACATTAAAGTCCCATTTTAAATCTTCTACAATTTTTTTAGCAATAGCTGGCAGTCCATCTTTTTTTACTAAAGGTAAAATTGCGGCTTTGTTTGGTGCTAATACAGCAGGTAATTTTAAAACAGTTCTTGTCGTTCCATTTTCTAGTTCTTCTTCAACCAGCGAATTTGAAAAAACAGCTAAGAACATTCTATCCAATCCGATAGATGTTTCAAGTACATAAGGGGTATAGCTTTTGTTTTCTTCATGATCAAAATATTGTAATTTTTTACCTGAGAATTTTTCATGCTGACTTAAATCAAAATCTGTACGAGAATGAATGCCCTCTAATTCTTTAAATCCAAATGGAAATTTAAATTCAATATCTGTAGCAGCATCAGCATAATGTGCTAATTTTTCATGATCGTGAAAGCGGTAATTATCTTCTCCTAACCCTAATGATAAATGCCATTTGAGTCTAGTTTCTTTCCATTTTTCAAACCATTCTTTTTGTGTGCCTGGTTTTATAAAAAATTGCATTTCCATTTGTTCAAATTCACGCATTCTGAAAATAAATTGACGAGCAACAATTTCATTTCTAAATGCTTTTCCTGTTTGAGCTATTCCAAAAGGAATTTTCATTCTCCCTGTTTTTTGAACATTTAAAAAGTTGACAAAAATACCTTGAGCAGTTTCAGGACGTAAGTATAAATCCATTGCACTTTCAGCAGAAGCACCTAGCTTGGTACCAAACATAAGGTTGAATTGCTTTACATCAGTCCAATTTTTAGAACCAGATAAAGGACAAGCAATTTCTAATTCTTCAATTAATGATTTGACATCAGCTAAATCTTCCTTTTCTAATGATTTACCCATTCTTGAAAGAATAGTATCAATTTTTTCTTGATAACCTAATACTCTAGTGTTTGTAGTAATAAATTCATCTTTATTAAAAGAATCACCAAAACGTTTGGTAGCTTTTTTAATCTCTTTGTTAATTTTAGTTTCAATTTTAGCACAATAATCCTCTATCAAAACATCAGCTCTATATCTTTTTTTAGAATCTTTATTGTCAATTAAAGGGTCATTAAAAGCATCTACATGTCCTGAAGCTTTCCAAATGGTTGGATGCATAAATATTGCAGAATCAATACCTACAATATTATCATGCATTTGTACCATTGCCTTCCACCAATAATCACGTATGTTTTTTTTGAGTTCTACACCATTTTGTGCATAATCATAGATAGCACTTAAGCCATCATAGATTTCACTACTTTGAAATACATAACCATATTCCTTTGCGTGAGAAATCACTTTTTTAAATTTGTCTTCTTGTTTAGCCATAGTGCAAAAATAAATAAATATAGTTTCTATAAAAATAAAAGGTGTAAATACTTGAAAGTATTTACACCTTTTTAAAGGTTGTTATTTTTAGTTTGTTATAAACCTAAAAATGCATTTTTCAATTCTAATCTTGTAGCACCAACTAAGTTGCCTTCAACATATACTTTTACTGTGTATGTTCCTTTTACAAATTTTTGACTTATATTTTCAACAAACATAACTACATCTTTAGCCGTATTTTTATAGTTAACAACTGTTTGGTCTGTATAAGGCATTTCGTTACCATCTCTTAATGTAAAGGTGCCTTTTTCGCTAATAACTTTCCCGCTAGGATTTTGAATTACAATATATGCCTCTTTATCTCCAGGAGTAGCTATTTCATTAGCTTCTATTCTAAATGTAACACGGATGGCTTCAGCGTTTTGAGCTTTAGCTGTTTCTGTATATTTACCATTACCTCTTAACTTCATGGCTAGTGCTTTTATACTACTTGCACGTAAGGCACCGCCAATTTTAACTTTTGCAGCTAAATCAGTATTTTGAGCCATTAATGTGTCATTGGCATTTGTTTGTTCTATTAATTTACCTGTAATGCTATCTCTTTGTATAGTTAAATCGTTGTTCACCAAAAATAGTGAGTCTGCAACAGCCATTAAGCGGTTGTTTGTAGCTTCAAGCTTGCCAATTTGTCCTTTGTAACGTCTAATTAAAGACCAGTTTGCATTTTTTAAATTAAGAACAGAGTCTTTAAAAGCAATAATTCTATCTCTTTCAATAGTTAATTCTTCAGACATAGAATTGTTTTGAGCAATAGCAGTATCGTATTTT
>JAJRPL010000119.1 GCA_024280815.1 Bacteroidota bacterium | reverse complement strand
TTCAAAATTGAATTCAAAATTTTTGAAAAAGAATTATTCACTAAAAAAACATATTCCTTTTATCGTTAAATAGAAGATACTTATGGCATTAAAATTCAACACAAAATATCCTTCAATAGATGATTTACGAAAAAAAGCAAAACAAAGAATACCAAGGTTTGCTTTTGAATATCTTGATGGAGGTTGTAATGAATATGTAAATATTAACAGAAACACCTCAGAACTTAGAGAGGTTCAATTACAGCCAAAATACCTTGAAAAATACACGAATTCAACAATAAAAACAACATTGTTTGGTATTGAATATGATGCTCCTGTTGGTATAGCTCCAATAGGATTACAAGGTTTGGTTTGGCCAAATTCTACAGAGATTTTAGCTAAGGCAGCCCATACACATAATATTCCTTTTATTTTAAGCACCGTAGCTACGAGTAGTATAGAACGTGTAAGTGAACTTACAGAAGGAAAAGCGTGGTTTCAATTGTATCACCCTACTGAAGATTCGTTAAGAGATGATTTAATAAATAGAGCAGCTGCAGCTGAATGTCCTGTTTTAGTTGTGCTTTGTGATGTTCCTACCTTTGGTTTTAGACCTCATGATATTAGAAACGGATTGGGTATGCCACCAAAAATGTCAATTCAAAATATTTTACAAATTTTTGGGAAACCAAGATGGGCACTTGAAACGTTACGAATAGGACAACCAACTTTTGCTAATTTAACTCCTTATATGAAAAAAGGACTCAATTTAAAACAATTGGGTAAATTTATGGATGATACGTTTTCAGGAAGGCTGAATGAAGAAAAAATAAAACCAATTCGTGACATGTGGAAAGGAAAATTAGTATTAAAAGGTGTTGCGACTGAAGCTGATACTAAAGAAGCAATTCGTTTAGGTTTTGATGGTATAATAGTGTCAAATCATGGCGGACGACAATTAGATGCTGGTGAATCTACCATAAAACCTCTAAAATCTATTGTTGATAAATATGGGGATCAAATTGGAATTATGATGGATAGAGGTTTGCGGTCTGGACCAGATATTGCTAGAACATTGGCAAACGGAGCTAAATTTACCTTTATGGGGCGTACCTTCATGTATGGCACAGCAGCTTTAGGAGCTCAAGGTGGTGACCATACCATTTCAATTTTAAAAACCCAATTACAACAAGTAATGGAACAGTTGTGTTGTGAAAGAATTGAAGATTTACCCAATCATTTAGTATAAAATCAATCAAAACTAATCATTATGACCGAACAACTTCTTGATGAAAATATTGAAACAACTAACAGTGGAGAATTTGAAAGAGAACCCATTCCTACTTCAAAATTAAAGAGTTGGAAAAGTTTTTTGGGAATGTATGCTGGCGAACATGCAGCAGGAACAGAATTTATGATTGGGCCTTTGTTTTTAGCTTCAGGCGTAAGTGCTTTTGATTTAATCATTGGTTTATTATTAGGAAATTTATTAGCTGTATTGTCCTGGCGTTTTTTAACTGCAGAAATTGCTGTCAAAAACCGTTTAACCTTATATTATCAATTAGAGAAAATTTGTGGTAAAAAATTAGTTGTAGGTTATAATTTAGCTAATGGAATTTTATTTTGTTTTTTAGCAGGATCAATGATCACAGTTTCTGCAACAGCTGTAGGAGTACCTTTAGATATGGAAATGCCTAGGTTGACTGACACCATGCCTAATGGTATACTATGGATTGTTATTGTTGTTATCATAGGAGCATTGATTTCAATAATAGCTGCTAAAGGATATGATACTATCTCAAAAGCAGCCAACTGGATGTCACCAGTAATTGTATTGGCATTTCTAGCATGTGGAGTAGTTGCATTACAACAACTAGGAGTTAGTTCTTTTTCTGATTTTTGGAATCTCTGGGGTGAAGGTTCTGAACCATTACCAGGTCAAATTAAATATACTTTTTGGCATGTAGTTATTTGGTCTTGGTTTGCCAATGCAGCTATGCATATTGGTATGTCAGATTTATCAGTTTTCAGGTTTGCGAAAAAAGCCAATTCAGCTTGGACAACTGCTGCAGGAATGTATATTGGTCATTATATGGCCTGGATTGCAGCGGCTCTTTTGTACGCAGTTTATTTAAAATCACCTGAAGCCTTAGTTTTTTTAGCAAACGGAGAAGCTCCACCAGTTGCACCAGGTCCTTTAGCGTATAATGCTATAGGTGTTTTTGGTATTATAGCTGTTGTTTTAGCAGGGTGGACTACAGCAAATCCTACTATTTATAGAGCTGGTTTAGCATTTCAAGCTATAATTCCGAAAGCTTCTACTTTTTGGGTAACAATTTTGGCAGGAACTATTGCAACTATTGCTGGTATATTTCCTGCATTCGCCATGAAATTATTAGGTTTTGTAGCACTTTACGGATTTATTTTAGCACCTTTTGGAGCAGTTATTGTATTTGAACATTTCTTTTCAGAAAAAGTCGGTATTGTTAAGAACTATGCTGAAGTAGCTAATATAAAATTTAATAAATCAGTATTTTTAGCTTGGGCAATTAGCTTCGGTTTATTTTACTTTATATCTGTACAATATGATGTCTTTTTGTCATTTGTAACGCTACCAGCATGGCTACTTTGTGGAGTGTTATTTTTGGTGTTTAGTAAGGCTTTTCAAAAAAGAATAAAAGTAAAGACTAAATGAATTTAGCGTATATTCTGATGCTTATTAGGGATAGAATAAACTATTTACTTTGCCCAATAGTATAAGAATCACCTTTTTATACCAATTTAAATTTATAATGTCGTATAGAATGCATTTAAATAATGTTTGTTTCCTGTTATAGATTTAATCAACGATTTGTCCATTTGATTTACCATTTGATGTAACCACTTTTTTAAACTTTCCATATTTTCGAACC
>JAJRPL010000118.1 GCA_024280815.1 Bacteroidota bacterium | reverse complement strand
TATAGAAATGATAATGGAAAATTTACAGATGTTACTGATCAAGCTGGTATAATAACAAATGTACTTGGTTTTGGCTTAGGCATTACAGTATCTGATTTTAATAATGATGGCTGGTTAGATATGTATATTTCAAACGACTACAACGAACAAGATTATTTATATATAAATAATCATGACGGTACATTTACTGAGAGTTTAGAAAAATATATCAATCACGTTCCTCTATTTTCTATGGGAGCAGATGCTGGTGATATTAATAATGATGGTTATACAGATCTCATTACGTTAGATATGCTTCCTGAAGATAATTATAGACAAAAAATGGTGTCTGGTCCAGATAATTTTGATAAATTTAGTTTACTACACACCTCTGGTTTCTATAACCAATCCATGCGAAACATGCTTCAATTAAATAATCAAGGACAATCATTTTCAGAAATTGGTCAATTCTCTGGAGTTTCAAATACAGATTGGAGCTGGGCTCCGCTCATTGCTGATTTTGATAATGATGGTTATAAAGACCTTTACATAACCAATGGTTATAAAAGAGATTATACCAATATGGATTTTATGAACTATATGGTTCAAGAACGCTTAGATGAAAAAAAAGGAAGTAGTAAAGACAAAGTTTTAGAAGATTTATTGAAAAAAGCACCAGCGGTGGTCATTGAAAATTACATGTACCATAACACCAAAGATTTAAGCTTTAAAAAAGTAATATCAGACTGGGGTTTAAATCAAAAATCGCTATCAAATGGTGCTGCTTATGCAGATTTAGATAATGATGGCGACTTAGATCTTGTAGTAAATAATATAGACCAAGAAGCTTTTGTATATCGGAATAATTCTGAAATACATACCAAAAATCATTATCTAAAAATAAAACTAAAAGGAGATACAAAAAACACTTTTGGTATTGGTTCTAAAATAGAACTATTTATAAATAATCAAATCTTAACACAAGAACTTATCCCTTCAAGAGGTTTTCAATCGTCTAGTGATTACACTTTGGTGTTTGGTTTAGGAAAACAAACTACTATCTCTAAAATTAAAATTACTTGGCCAAATGATAAAGTTCAACTTCTTGAAAATATAAAAACTGACCAAACAATAACTTTAAATCAAGATAAAGCTTCCCTTTTAGTAGAAAATGATTCTAAAACCAAAAATAATCCGTTCTTTTCTGATAAAACTTTAGATAGTCTTTTCACATTTAAGCATACAGAAAATAATTATGTTGATTTTAGAAAAGAAAAATTATTACCTCATCAATTATCTACTCAAGGTCCCAGAATTACAAAAGGCGATGTCAATAATGACGGATTAGAAGATGTCTATATTGGAGGAGCAAAAGGAAGTACCGGGAAATTATATCTACAAACCAAAACAGGAAAATTCAATCAAAAAAATAGCAAAATTTTCGAGACTGATAGTATGTCAGAAGATATAGGTGTGCTCTTTTTTGATGCTGATAACGATAAAGATTTAGATTTATACGTAGTTAGTGGTGGTAATGATTTTAATGATAGCTCTCCTGAATTACAAGATAGATTATATATAAATGACGGGAAAGGAAATTTCAAAAAAAGTTTAAATTCACTCCCTAATATGATAACTAGCGGCTCTTGTATTTCTGCAGGCGATTATGACAATGATGGCGATTTAGACCTTTTTGTTGGTGGTAGATTAGTGCCCGGTAAATACCCTACTATACCTAGAAGTTATCTACTTGAAAATGATGGGAAAGGAAATTTTAAAGATATCACTACAAAAATAAATCCGACCCTAGAACATATCGGTATGGTAACCGATGCTATTTGGAGTGATTATAATGCTGATGGAGCTGTTGACTTAATTGTAGTTGGAGAATGGATGAATATTCGAATTTTCAATAATAGCAACGGAAAATTAAAAGAGATTACGGAACAATGTGGTACTAAAAACTCACAGGGTTGGTGGAACAAAATTGTTTCAGCTGATATAGATAATGATGGCGATTTAGATTTTATTATTGGTAATTTTGGTCTCAATTCTCAACTCAAAGCGTCTATAACTGAACCGGTAACTTTATATGCTAAAGATTTTGATAATAATGGAGCTATTGACCCTATTTTATGTTCATACAATTTAGGTGAAAATTACCCTGTTTTTTCTAGAGACGATTTGCTAGGACAATTAAGTTACTTAAAACCTAAATATGTAAGTTATGAAGATTATGCTAATCAAAAACTAACTGATATTTTTACCAAAGAAGAACTGAAAGGTGTACAAGTATTAAAAGCAGTTAATTTTAATACAAGCTACCTTGAAAATTTAGGAAATAACACCTTTAAACTAACGGCTTTGCCAACTAATGTTCAATTCTCACCAATCTATGGTATTCTACCAAAGGATTTTAATGGCGATGGCAATCTAGATCTTGTTTTAGGAGGTAATTTCTTTGGGTCAAGGGTGAAATATGGCAGGTATGATGCGAATAAAGGGTCCTTTCTCCTAGGCGATGGAAAAGGTAATTTTACTTGTGTTACAAATTTAGAAAGTGGTATTATTAGCAATGGTGAAGTCAGAGATATCATCTCTATAAAGTCAATTAATTCAGAATATATGTTGTTTATAAAAAACAATACAAATGCACAAATATTTAAGATAGAGAATACTAAGAAAGCACACACTATCAAATAAAAAATCAAAACTATGCAAATCAACAAATTTTTAAGTACAGTATTACTAATTTTATTTTCTAATTGTCTAGCTGCTCAAACAGCTACAATTTCAGAAAAAGCACAAGCTATTGACACTTATTATTTTGATAGCCCAAACCCTATTCCAATTATTGCAGATAACCCTAAAATTTATCCTTATTTTAAGTTTGAAGGATACCAACATCAAGCAAAAAAGAAAAATTGGAAAGTTGTTTCACTAGAAAATGATTATATTAAACTTCTCGTATTACCAGAAATAGGAGGAAAAATTTGGGGAGCCATAGAAAAAAAAACAGGAGAAGAGTTTCTTTATAAAAATGAAGTTTTAAAATTTAGAAATATTGCTATGCGTGGCCCTTGGACCTCTGGAGGTATTGAGTTTAATTTCGGTATTATCGGGCATACTCCTGCAACTGCAACACCTGTCGATTATAAAATAGTTAATAACAAAGATGGTAGTGTAAGTTGTATTGTAGGCACTATTGATTTACCTTCAAGAACCGTTTGGAGAGTAGAAATAAACCTACAAAAAGACAAAGCATATTTTGAAACTAAAGTATCTTGGTATAATACTACTCCGCTTAACCAAGCATATTACAATTGGATGACAGCTGCAGCAGCAGCCACAAATGATCTTGAATTTTTTGTTCCCGGAAATCAATATTTAGAACACAATGGTATCGCAGAAAATTGGCCTATTGACGATCAAAACCGCAATTTATCTTTTTATAAAAATAATAATTTTGGTTCGCATAAATCTTATCATGTAGTTGGTGACTATAAGAATTTTTTTGGAGGCTATTATCACAATACTAATTTTGGTTTTGGTCACTGGGCTTCTTATGAGGAAATGCCTGGTCAAAAGTTGTGGTTATGGGCTTTATCTAGATCTGGTGGTATTTGGGAAGACTTACTTACAGATACAGATGGGCAATATATCGAGTTTCAAGCTGGGCGTTTATTTAACCAATACGCTCCAGCAGATAAGGCTACCCCAATTACACAAGCAAATTTTGAGCCCTATGTAATGGATAGATGGAGTGACATCTGGTTTCCTTTTAAAGAAATTGGAGGTATGGTAGATGCTTCAAAGTATGGTATTTTAAATGTTGAATATGAAAAAAGTAACCTTAAAGTTGGTGTAAATGCTTTACAGGCTATAAAAGAAAATTGTAAGGTGATTTTTAATGATTCCGTAATTTTTAATGAATCTTTTACATTGAAACCAATGGAGGTTTTCTCAAAAAATTTACATTTAGAACCATCTGGAAAACTCGAGGTCTTTATTGGTAATAAACTACACTATACCAATACAAAAGAAACTTTAATAAAAAGACCTTTTACAGCTGATAAAAATATAACAATATCACCCTCGCAACAATTATACAAAGAAGGCTATGAAGCTATAAAGTCTAGAGAGTATAATATTGCCTATCAAAAATTAGCAAAATTAATAAGTATAGATTCTTCACATCAAGGTGCTCTTGTAAAATTGGCAGAGTTGGCCTACAGAAAAACAGATTACCACAAAGGAATAGAATATGTGAATACCGTTTTAAAAATGGACACCTACAATGCTGATGCTAATTATATGGCTGGAATATTATACAGAGCTATTAATGATACTATCAATGCTTTAGAATCGTTAGGTTGGTCTGCACGATCTATCAAATACAGGTCTGTTTCTTATGCACAAATGGCTGAAATATATTTGTCTCAAAATAATCTTACACTCGCAAATGAATATGCTCTTAAAGCTTTAGATTATAATACTTTTAATTTAAATGCCCGACAAGTTTTACTTGTGGTAGCAAGAAAACTAAAAAATATTGAACATTTTAATAAACAAGCAGATAAGCTTTTAACTATCGATCCATTACATCATTTTGTTGCAATTGAATCTAATTTCATGCATAATAATGAGCCTAAAACAGATCAAATTCAAAATGAATTCTCGGTTGAAACTATCTTAGAACTAGCTCTAAAATATTATAATTTAGGATTAACTAAGGAAGCCCTATCTGTATTACAATTAAAATCAGATGACACAAAAGTAAAGTTATGGACAGCGTATTTATTAAAAGAATCTAATGCTTTGAAAACTGATGCAATAATAAAAGGTGTTCTTAAAACCTCTCCAGACTTTGTTTTTCCTTATCGAAGAGAAACAATTACAGCCTTAGAATGGGCATCAAAAAAATTCCCACACTGGAAATTTGATTATTACCTGTCTCAAAACTACTTAGCCATTAATAAAACTAAAAAGGGGAAACAACTTTTAACAACGTGTAATAACACTCCAGATTCCCCTTTTTTCTATATTTTTAGAGCTCAAATTTTAGAGAATAATTATACAAACCAATTAAAAGATTTTCAAAAAGCAATTCAATTAAAAGGTGATAGTCCCCTACTATGGAATGCATTTATTCAATTCAATTTAAAAAATGACGATTTCAAATTAACCTATGCTACGGCAAAAAAAGCATTTAAAAAATTTCCAAAAAATTATGACATTGCTTTAGGGTATTGTACGGCTTTAATTAAGGTCAAAAAATATCAAACATGCTTATCTGTTTTAAAGAACATCAATGTATTACCTTCTGAAATGTCAAATAGTAGTAGAAAAATATACTTTGAAGCATCTGTCCTTTTAGCAAATCAGTTTATTGAAGAACAACATTATTCTAAAGCAATTCCTCTATTAGAGAAAGCGAAAGAATGGCCAGAAAATTTAGGTATTGGGAAGCCTTATGATACAGATACAAGGTTGCCCGATTATTTATTGGCAATTTGTTATGAAAAATTAAATAATACTAGTAAAAAATTAAAGTTCTTAAATTCAATTGTT
>JAJRPL010000117.1 GCA_024280815.1 Bacteroidota bacterium | reverse complement strand
GAAAGAGTGAATTTTCCGTTATATTATCCAATTGATACTAATAACATAGGTACAGAGAGACGTTCTTTATACGATGTTTTAGTAAAAAACATTAAAAATGGAACTATTGAACATGTTTATGTGGATTCTTATTTTACTGAAAAACGTACTTTAAAAGATATTGAAGCTTCTTTAGTTTATAAGGATACTACAGATGCAGGTATTGAACAATTTAATGCGGAAGGTATTGTAGATGATGAATTTATTCGTGAATTTGCATTAGATGCCGGAGATATTGAAGAATGGAGGATAAGAGGATATTGGTTTTTAGATAAAAGATCTGGAGATTTAAAATACAGACTTTTAGGAATTGCTCCAGTTGCAAATGAAGCAAGATCTAAAGCTTTTCCAGATGAAAATATGGATAGCAAGGTTGAATTATTTTGGATTTGGTACCCATCAACAAGAGATGTGCTACATAAAGCAAAAGCTTTTAACCGTAAAAATACCTCTAGACCAATCTCTTATGATCACTTATTGAATTCAAGACGTTTTAGTGCAGTAATTTACAAAGAAGATAACGACTTAGGAGATAGAGAAATTAATGATTATATCAATGATAATGCATTAATGCAATTGTTAGAATCTGATAGAATTAAAGAAATTATTAGAAATATTGAAATAGATATGTGGAATTATTAACCTCATATTTTAATTTATAAGTAAACCCTGAAGCGAAAGTTTCAGGGTTTTTTGTTTGGAACAAACTATCTTTGCAAAATGATAAAAGTAGATTATATAATTGTAGGGTTGGGAATCGCAGGGATCTCAATCTGTGAAGAATTAGAAAAAAATAACAAACAATTTATTGCTTTTGATAAAGGAGACTATACTTCAACCATTGTTTCGGCAGGACTCATAAACCCTGTAGTTTTAAAACGATTTACACCTGTTTGGAACGCTTCATCACATATTTCTACATCAATTTTATTTTATAATAACCTATCAAAAAAAATAGCTATTCCATTATTTGAAGATATGCCAATGCTTCGAATTTTTAAAAGTATTGAAGAACAAAATAATTGGATGGTCGCAAGTGATAAAAATGAATTATCAAATTTTCTTCATCCCGAAATAATTAGTAATAATAACCCAAATATCAATGCACCTTTTGGCTTCGGAAAAGTTAAAAGTACAGGAAAAATAGATACTTCATTATTAATTAAATCCTACAAAGAATACCTTCTAAATAATAATTGTTTGATTAACGAAGCATTCAATTACAAAGAGCTTCAACAAGAAAATAATTTTATTGTCTATAATAATTATAGAGCAAATAAAATTATTTTTTCTGAAGGATATGCTACAAAAAACAACCCTTATTTTCCAAAAAAAATTATTAACAACAAGAATACTTCAGAAAAACTAATCATACCTAATAAAGGAGAATATATAATTGTTAGATCACCGAAATTACAATTAAATGCAATGCTTAAAACTTCGCTTTTTATTATTCCTTTAGGAGAAAATTTGTATAAGGTTGGAGCAACGTATGATCGGGAAGATGAAACTATAAAAACTACAAAAAATGCAAAAACGGAATTAGTTATAAAACTAAAAAAATAATTAACTGTCCTTTTGAAGTCGTAGATCAAGTTGCTGGAATTAGACCCACTACCAGAGATCGGCGTCCGTTTTTAGGAACTTTAAGAGAAAGTGAAAATAGAGTGTTTTTTAATGGATTGGGCACACGAGGAATCACTTCGGCACCTTCATTAGCAGAACTTTTGTACCAGTATATCGAAAATAATAAGTCTTTACCAAAAGATGTGGATATAAAACGCCATTACAAGTGGTAATTTGCTTCCATTTATATTGAAAATTTAAGCATCTTTGCAAACAATTATTTTGATACTAAAAAATAGCCCACATGCTAAATATTCATAACCTTACTGTTTCATTTCAAGGAGACGATTTATTTTCAGGAATTACCTTTCAACTTCGTTCTGGCGATAGAGTAGGATTGGTGGGTAAAAACGGTGCTGGAAAATCTACTTTATTAAAGATATTGTCTGGAGAACAAGAATATGACGGAGGGCAAATAGCTTCAGATAAAGAGATATCCATTGGTTTTTTAAAGCAGGATATTGATTTTATAAAAGGAAGAACAGTTTTAGAGGAAGCCTACGAAGCCTTCATATTAATTAAAAAACTAGAGAAACAGTTAGAAGATGTTAACCATCAACTTGCCGAACGTACCGATTACGAAAGTGATAGTTACCATCAATTAATGGTTGATGTGAATGAGATTCAACATCAATATGAAATTCACGGAGGTTATAATTATCAAGGCGATACTGAACGTGTTTTACAAGGATTGGGTTTTCAACAAGAAGATTTTAATATGCCTACCGATACCTTTTCTGGAGGTTGGCGTATGCGAATAGAATTGGCAAAACTATTACTTCAGAACAACGACATTTTATTACTAGATGAACCTACCAATCACCTAGATATTGAATCTATTTTATGGTTAGAAGATTTCTTAAAAAGCTATTCAGGCGCCATTGTAATTGTATCTCACGATAGAATGTTTTTAGATAATATTACCAATCGTACTATTGAAATTTCACTCGGAAGAATTTACGATTACAACAAACCATACACACAATATTTAGTACTTCGGAAAGAATTGAGAGAGCAACAATTAGCCACTCAAAAAAACCAACAAAAACAGATAGAACACACCGAGAAGTTAATCGAAAAGTTTAGAGCTAAAGCCACTAAAGCCACCATGGCGCAATCGCTAATAAAAAAACTAGATAAAATTGATAGGATAGAAGTGGATGAAGATGATAACAGTGTAATGTCCTTGCATTTTCCTGTTTCAATAAATCCTGGTAAAGTGGTCATTGAAGCGGATAATTTATCAAAAAATTACGGTGATAAAAAAGTGCTTCATAATGTAAATTTATTATTAGAACGGAATAGTAAAATTGCATTTGTGGGTCAAAACGGACAAGGAAAATCCACTTTAGCAAAATGTATTGTGGGTGATATTCCTTATGATGGAAAATTAAACTTGGGACATAATGTAGAAATTGGATATTTCGCACAAAATCAAGCCGATTATTTAGACGGTACAAAAACGGTTTTAGATACAATGATTGATGCT
>JAJRPL010000116.1 GCA_024280815.1 Bacteroidota bacterium | reverse complement strand
TACAAAGGGAATTTCAATTCCGAATTTATCAGCGTAGACAAATAATAAGGCTCCTAGTGATAAAAAGATAAAGTTTACGAAAACCAATAAAGTTATCATGGTTGACATATTTTTCTGTGCATCCTTTTTATTTTTACAGGTTAAGTTTTTTGCATCATATCTTGATCTAATCCTGTCATGGTGATGGCAATAAAAATTCCGCCAATAAAATATTTCCAAAAATAAATCTTAGAATTTAGATCATCAAAATGGAATATTTTACTTTTTGAGGCAAATGCTTCTGATTGTAAAAACTCAAAATAAGTCAAATCTAATTTTTGAAGAATTAAATAAATAGCAACACCAACTGCAGTAAGCATAGCTATGGTTTGTAAAGTGTCTGTCCAAACAATAGTTTTTATACCGCCTCTAAAAGTGTAAATCCAAATTAGTAAAATTGAAAGAACCACAGTTACCCAAAACGGGACGCCTAATTCGGCAAAGACAATATACTGCATAGATAAGGCGACTAAAAACAATCGAAAAGAAGCACCTGTAACTCTTGAAAGTAGAAAGAAAAAAGCCCCAGTTTTATAGCTAACCTTACCAAAACGCTGTTCTAAATATTGATAAATTGAAGTTACATTTAATCGGTAGAAAAGAGGAAGTAATACTAGAATAATAAACAGCGTACCCACAAAAAATCCAAAAACACCTTGCATATAGGCAAATTGCTGACCTTTAATCATACCTGGGACAGAAATAAAAGTAACACCAGAAAGTGTTGCACCAATCATCCCAAAAGCAACAACATACCAGGGTGATTGTTTATTTGCTTTAAAAAAGGTGTCGTTAGAGTCGTTTTTTCCAGTTAAAAATGAGACCAATAGTAAAAGTCCAAAATAGCCAGCAATTAATAATAGTATAGTAGTTGGATTCATTTAGTTAATTCTTTTGGATTTAATTTTCAACACCTATTCACAAAGAAACAAAATTTAATTTTTAAATCGTTTAATTTTAAATTTTTAATAAATTACATTTGCTGTCATGAATTTTTCTTCAAAACTTTTAGAAAATGCGGTGAATGAGGTATCGCAATTACCAGGGATTGGTAAGCGTACAGCTTTGCGTTTGGTGTTGCATTTGTTAAAACAGCCCAAAGAACGTACTACATACTTAACGGATGCTTTATTACAATTAAAAGAGCGAGTAAAATTGTGTGAAAACTGCCATAATATTTCTGATGTAGAGCTCTGTGAAATTTGTTCGAATAAAAATAGAAATGCTGAATTGTTATGTGTGGTTGAAGATATTCGTGATGTCATGGCAATTGAAAGTACGGCTCAGTTTAGAGGTTTGTACCACGTGTTAGGTGGTAAAATATCGCCTATTGAAGGTGTTGGACCTCAAAATTTAACCATTGAAAGCTTGGTTACTAAAGTTAGACAAGGTGCCATTAAAGAAATTATTTTTGCTTTAAGCCCAACCATGGAAGGAGACACAACCAATTTTTACATCTACAAACAAATTGAAGATTTAGACCTAAATGTTTCTACCATTGCAAGAGGAATTGCCGTTGGTAATGAACTAGAATATGCAGATGAAATTACCTTGGGTAGAAGTATTTTAAACAGAATTCCGTTTGAGAATAGTTTAAGGAATTCATAGTTGTTGATTTTTTGTACATTCGTAATGTTCTAAATATATGGATATGACATCAAATAAATTATCTAAGAGGCTTTCAGTAAAAATTATTTCTATTGTAATTATTATCCTTTTTATGGGTGAAGTAGCCTATCAGTTAGGTAGAAGTGCTGGCAATTGTTAATTGCCTCAAGTTAATAGTCCATGGTACTCAAATGTGTAATATTTTCAATGTTTGTAGGGTCTAAAGTGTATTGAGATAAGCTGTTTTTTCCTACAACAATAAGATGATTGTTTTGAATAATGACATCAAATCCTGAAATATCAATACTTTTTGAAAAAGTCATTTTTTCTGGATCAGAGACATCAAATATTTTGAGTTCATCATCACAAAGAATCAAATAATCATTATATAAGCCTAATCCTTTCGGGCTTACCATATTACGTTGTTCTACAAGTATTGGGTTCTGAATATCAGTTACATTGTAAATTTCTAGCAAATTGGTATTGTTACCACAATTTGAATTAGAATGTAATGAAACATACGCATATTTACCATTAGTAACCACAGGATCACAAGAAGTAAAATGTTCAACAGATGATTCTTTTTTTGGTACTTCAGGATTTTCTAAGCTGTAAATAAACATACCGCTTTCTGAGCCTACAAACAATACATTGTTATAAGCAAATAAAGTTTCTATTCTAAAGCCTATATAAACTTCATTTAAAAAAACAGGATTATTATTGTCGCTGATAGAAAACACATTTAAATTGTTTTCATCTACAGTATATAAATAGTCTCCAAGTATGGTGAATCTTGCTAAAGAACCTCCTTTGCCTGTTGATTGCTCAGCTCCTGAAGAGTCTGAATCATTGCTACATCCAATAAAAAAGATGCTAATTATTAAAATTGATAAATATCTCATTTTATATATATGATAAGGTTAATTATGTAATTTTATCTAGGAACCCAATTGATTAATACTTTACCTTGGGGCGTGTATGCGTTAAAACCATCAGGAGAAAGCATTTCAGGAAAAATATTTTGAACACGTTTGGTAACTGTCAATGATTGTAGGTCTGAGCTTAACTTTATGGCTATTAAATCACGAGCTTGATTGATGTAAATGGCATTATTTTTTATTGCCATATCTGTAGCTCCAGGTGTTTTTATATACTTAATTGCTTTAGGGTTGCTTGGGTCAGTATTGTCATAGATATGAAAACCTTTATTTTTTTCATTGATAAATAAATAGTTTTGATACACATATATTTTTCCTGCTTTGTCAATTGTATTAGAGTTTTGTAGACTTAAAGAAGTTTCAAAAGCATCTCTATCCATATACACAGGCTTGTAATAAGAAGAAAAACTTTCTCCATCATCACCGCCTCCGTCAAAGGGAAAAATACAGGATTGTAAAGTAAGAACAGCGAGAAGAATAAGTATTTTTTTCATAGAAAATTGATTTGTTTTCTATGAGATGCAAGAAAATAGGAATGGTTGCTTAGTTACTAGTTTAAACTTCAAATTAACTATTATCCCAATCCTTTTTAGTTCTAATTATTTTATACAATTTAATGCCTAGCATAAGTAGTATTGAAACTCCTACAATACCTAATACGCCAAAAACCCATCCTAAAGAATTTTTCAACACTACCAAAAACACAATGGCAAATAAAATAATAGTAGCGACTTCATTCCAAATTCTCAAACTAGTAGAAGAATACTTTAAATAGCCTTTTTCAATTTGATTTATTATATGCTGACAACTGAAATGATAAATGTACAAGGCTAAAACAAAAGTTAGTTTTATGTGCATCCAACTTTCCTTTAACCAATCGGGTTGTAAAACCAATAGCCAAGTAGCAAAAATAAGTGTAAGAATTGCTGAAGGCCAAGTAATAATATACCACAATCGTTTACTCATTAATTGATATTGTTTTTGTAAAATATTTCTTTCTAATTCGGGTTTTTCTTCAGCTTCTTTAAAATAAATAAATAACCGTATGATATAAAAAAGCCCTGCAAACCATGTGGTTACAAATATAATGTGAAGCGATTTTATATAAAGATAATCCATGTTAAAGTAGTACAGGTTCACCAATCCATTCGTTAATCCAATTTACCATAGTCATTACCCAATCATCATTGTCATTTAAACAAGGTATGTAGTTGTAGTTTTCACCACCAGCTTTGATAAAATCTTCTTTTCCTCTCATGGCAATTTCTTCTAAAGTTTCTAAACAATCGGCTACAAAAGCAGGAGTAATTACAGCTAAATTTTTAACTCCTTCTTTAGCTAAACGTTCAAATTCAAAATCTGTATAAGGTTTTAACCAAGGGTCTTTTAGCATTCTAGATTGAAAAGAAATACTATAAGTATCTTCTTTTAAATTTAATGTTTTTACTATTTGTTTTGTGGTTTCAAAACACTGACTTCTATAACAAGTTTTTTTAGCTCTTGGGTTGTTTTCACAACAGTCAACATTTAAAACAATATCACCATGAGTATTTGTTTTGTCAGTTTTAAAAATATGTCTTTCAGGAATACCATGATACGAAAACAGAATATGATCGTAATTAAAGTTGGTTAAATGGTGTTTGATGTTGTTGCTCATTACCTTAATATAGTCAGCATTGTCGTAAAAAACAGGAAACACATCCATTTTAATGGCAGGAAATGATTTTCGATTGATCTCTTTTGTCTTTTCAACTACAGTTTCATATGAAGACATGGCGTAATGAGGATATAGAGGAACCAATAAAATTTCTTCAACACTTTGGCTTGCTAACTCAGCAATTCCTTTTTCAATGCTCATAGAGCCATAACGCATGCCTAGAGCAACAGGAATGTCTAATTGTTTGGCTACTTTTTTTGCAAATAATTCAGAAATCACAACTAGAGGAGAACCTTCTTGTGTCCATATTTTTTTATAAGCTTCAGCAGCTTTTTTGGGTCGGGTATTTAATATGATGCCTTTAATAAGTAAATATCGTTTCCAATGAGGGATGTCAATGACACGCTCATCCATCAAAAATTCATCTAAATATTTTCGAACATCCTTTGTTTTTGTACTGTCTGGTGATCCTAAATTGACAAATAAAATTCCTTTCTTCATGAATTGTAAATTGGGATTCAAAAATACAATTATTAGTGGTCTTAGAAATATATTTACAAAATTTTACCTAAAAAAAGACGTTTACTAATTTATAAACCCATTTCACTCAATAGTATTTTTTCTATTTTAGAGAAATAGATATATTTACCAAATAATATATGAAAAAAATCATCTTAATATTTTTACTGTTATTTATTTGTAATGCTGGTGCTCAGCAGAAATATCAGAGTTTACTCTGGAAAATATCTGGCAATAATCTAACAAAAGATTCCTATTTGTATGGCACTATGCATGTAAGCAGTAAAGTTGCTTTCAGATTAGATGATGTGTTTTATGAATCGTTGCATAAAAGTGATGTGGTTGCATTAGAATCTGATCCTTCAAAATGGATGGAGAACAGTTACGAACTTCTAAGTATGGGGATGTCTTATTATTCTGGAGGAAATAGATATAACAAAGATTTTTATGCCAATTTATTTAAGTTGCCTTTTCCTGAAAAATTGACGATAAGAACTGCTATTCGATTGGATAATTCATTAGTAAATGGTTATTTGTACAGAAAACAATCGGGGTTAGATAATTTTGAAGAAGAAACTTATTTAGATATGTTTATTTATCAAGCAGGTAAAAAACACAATAAACAAGTTATTGGACTAGAAGATTTTAATGAATCACGATCTTTAGTGACCAAGGCTAGCTATAATATGATGAAGAAGCAACAAGATAAGTGGTTGCGGAAGCTGTACGAAGAAAAGCCAATGCACACTTTTACTGAGGATGCTTATAGAGATCGGAATTTAGATTTACTAGATTCTATTGGTGAAGCAAGTAATACAGAACATTTTAGAAAGTACATGCTGTATAAAAGAAATGCAAACATGGTCAATGTTCTAGATTCAGTAATGCAACATCAATCTGTTTTTTCTGGTGTTGGTGCTGCACATTTGCCAGGAGAAAAAGGTGTTATTGAACTATTAAGAAATAAAGGATATACAGTAACTCCGTTAATTTCAAAAAGGACTTCTTACAGCAAGGCAAAGAAAAAGGAATTAGAAAATATTTTCACAGAACCACATTTAAAATTAGAAGCTACAGTTGATGGGTTTTTGTCAATAAAAAGTTTTGAAGAGTTGAGAGAGTTGAGCTTTTTAGGACAAAAATATTATATAGCAACTGATATGGCTAATGGAGGATATCTTGCCATTACTAGAATCAATACTTTCGATTATTTAAATATGAAAAAGAAGATTGAATTAAAAGATATTGATAATCTTCTGTATGAAGATATTCCTGGTAAAATAATTGAAAAGGAAGTATTGACAACACCATATCCTGGAATTAGTATTTTAAATAAGACTAAGAAAAATGATTATCAAAAATACCATATTTATAAAACTCCACTTGAAATTGTTATTATCAAACTAGGAGGTAAAAAAGAGTATGCTGTAAAGCACGCTGATGAAATTTTTAATTCTATTTCATTCAAATTGCCTAATACAAGCTTGGTAGATTTCACCCCAGATTTTGGTAAGTATTCTATTAAGGTTCCACAAAATTATAGTACAGAAAACTTTGGTGTTGCGGGTAAAAATAGTGTACAATCATTTGATGATAAGGGGTATTACTTTTTAGAAGAAGTGCCTGTGCATGAAGTTGGTTTTATAGAAGAAGATAAATTTGAAGCAGCATACATCCATAAAGCATTTTATGAAAACCTCAAATTAAAAGAAGAAAAAGGTAGATCAATAGATGCAACATATGAAACATATCAATCGTTGGCTAAATTAGATACTTTAACGGATAAAAAGATACTATTAAGGAGTGTCGTAAAAGATGAAATTTATTATTTAATGGGCTATGTAGGTAAAGATACTACAGCTGCCACTTCTTATTTTAATTCTTTTAAGTTTAAAGAAATTACCTATAAAAATGAATTTAAACAAGTTAAAGATACTGCGTTACATTTTTCAGTAATGACCAATGTAAAGCAACCTTTTCCTATGAAATTCTATGGAAATAATAGTAAAACCAAACCTTACGAGCATAAAACCAAAACCACAAAATATATTTCTAAAACAAACGAGAGTATTTCTATAACAAGAAATAAGTATCACGATTTTAAAATGGTTAAAAATATTGATAGTTTGTGGAGTCAAGTCGATGTTTCTTATGTAGATCAATTTGTTTTGACTAATAAAGAGAAACATAAAGAGAACGGTTTATATACCTATTCTTTTTTAGCAAGAGATAGTTTAAGTACCAAGCAAATTAGGGTAAAGAATATTCTTAAAAAGGGAGTTTTGTTTGAAATCAAAACATTGGAAGATAGTTTAAGTACTAGCTCTAAGTTTGTCGATAAATTTTATAAGACATTCACACCGTTAGACACATTATTAGGTAGAGATGTGTTTGAAAATAAAGTGACTGATTATTTTAAGGCATTAAAGAGTAAAGATAGTATTACAGATAATGCCGATTATTTAATAGAGTACACAGAAGCAGATGTTGACGCAATGATTGCTACATTGAATGAGTTTGAGTTTCCTAAAGATAAAAAGTATGTTAAATCAAACTTATTATATAAGTTGTCAAGTTTAAAGAGTGATAAAGTATTACCTTTTTTGAAAAGGATGTACCAAAAATCATATAGCGACCCGAAAACTCAAATTGATATTATTGAAGCATTAGTTGCAAAAAGAAATATTGAATCTTATAAATTAATATTGTCTTTATTAGAAGAGGATTTCCCCATTGGTTCTTATAGTATGAGTAGTATTTTTGCTTTACCAAAAGAAAAGGATTCATTACAATTAAAGAGGAAATTGTTTCCTGAATTATTGAAGTATTCAACAATTCAGGAATATAAACAACCAGTTTATGGTTTGTTGTCTCAGTTAAAAGATAGTAGTTTGATTAAGCCTAGAATTTATAAAAAGTATAAAGATCAAATTTTTAATGATGCTAAAATTGAATTGAAAAGAAGCTTGATGGAACAAGAGTCTTATGCTTATAATACATTGTTGAGTAATTATGTAAACTTATTATATCCATTTAGGGAAGAGAAAAATATAGCTCAATTTTATGTCAGATTATTAGAGAGTAATGATGTCAATGCGTTGTGTGATTATTATGTCTTATTAAAAACGAAGGGAAAAGAAATACCTAAAAAATTAGAAGACAAAACACTGAATGATATTGATAATTTAAATGTGTTGATTTATAAATTAAAAGAGAAAAATTTATTGCCGGAAGATTTTAATACTGAGGCTTTTCAACTAAAGTACGCTCAATCAGAATTATTTTCATCAGTATATGATGATTATGATGAAGATAAAATTTTCTTTTTGAAAAAGGAAAAATTAGTCATTAAAGAGAAAACAATTGACATCTACTTTTTTAAGGTAAAAGATAAAGAACAATACTCAAATACAGATACTGAAATTATTTATTATATTGCTTTTAGTAAAGAAGGTGAAAAGATAAAAGTAGAACCTTATTTTATTATGGATACCAAAGAAATTTCATTAATAAAAGGAACAAAAACAGAAGATGAATTGATAGAAGAAGCTTTAGATAAAATAAGGTATAAAGATAGAAAACGGTTGTCAGCCAGTAGTTATAATTACTAGACACTATCCCGTAAAGTGTGTAAACTTAATTTCATAGGGTTCGATTTTTATTAAGTTGAATCCTATTTTCAAATATAGTCAAAAACTGGTTTAAAATCACACCCCAGTTTCGAATAGGCATTGTCCATTTTTTTGTTAT
>JAJRPL010000115.1 GCA_024280815.1 Bacteroidota bacterium | reverse complement strand
GCTCACCCGCATATGCGCACGAAATCGGTTGAGCTTGGTACAATTATAATGCTTTTAACTAAAATAAGGGTCAAACCAAAATTGCACTAAAATCATTCTTCGAAAGAAATAACCCGATAAGGGCAGCTAACGCCCCCATAACTTGATCGGCGGTTTAGCAAACTGTAACCTAAAAACACGTTAATGTTAAACGAAACTACTCAACGTAAAACAAGCCCTACTTTAGCCGATCAAGTTGATGGGCTTGTTATGTATTATTTTTTAGCTGGGGGCTTTGCAGGGGGGCTTGGCTTCTGTTCCGACGTAGGTGGATTATAGCCACCACGAACGTCATCATTTAATTGTTTTGTACCAGATTGTCGGCTGGGACTTGGGCTAGGAGTATTACTCCTTCCATTTTCACTTTTTTTGTTTTTACTCATCTTTTATCTCCTTTTTCCTATACATAAATTCAATTAAATCAATGTTTTCTTTGTTAATTAAAAGCCCATGTGAGTCAGTAGCAATATACTCATTATCATCTGTAATCCAGTCGGCTTTTGTTAGGTATATAAAACCTTCTTCTTTGTTATTCGAATAGTAAGTAGGCCAACCAGCAATACGTCTTTCGTCTTTAAGATGAATTGTTATATATCGTTTTTTTTCATCTATAAAAACATCATCCCATGCTGTATCTCTTGAAGTCCTATCGGTAAGTTTTAAAAACCTAAATAACTTCATATGTAAGTCATAATGTACTACCGCTCCCCATAATGAAGGGATAAGAACCATATATGCAAGTGTTAATAAAATGAGGTTACTATTGGAAGATAGTTTGTATGTTATGTCTTCTCCAACTTTTACTGTTTGAGCCAATGGCTCCCACTTGTAAGTTAAGCTAACAAATACATAAATTAAAAAAGTAAAAACAAGTGATTCAATTATTCGTTCTAAAGCTGATATATTATCTTTTGACCTCCGAAGTAAAAGCGCATAAATTGACCCGCTAATTAAGCCTGGAATTAACAACATAAGGAGGTTTATAGTTTCGTAAGTTATTTTCATTGGTTTACTCAAATATTAACCTTTTAGTATTAGGGTAATTTTATATATTTCAAGCATTCAATATTTTATGATTTTCAAAGGATGATGTACCTTGATGTTTGCAAAACTATTTTGCCTCGCAGAGACATAACGCCCCCATAACTTGATCGGCGGTTTAGCAAACTGTAACCTAAAACCAAGACAATGTTAAACGAAACTACTTAATGTAAAACAAGCCCTGCTTTAGTCGATCAAGTTGATGGGCTTGTTAGCTTTTGTATTATTCTGCCGCAATAAGCAGCTAATAAAGGAAGTCCATAATTTTTATTTATGCAGATTCCGATTTGTATTTATTGGTTAAATGAAACATTAGATTAGCGACATTATGACTTTTTTGAATACACTCATGATGATACGACTCGTTAATTAAGGTTTCCGTGTTACCCTTAATAAAAATTGCAGTGTATCCATCTAGACCTTCATTGATAGGTCTTAAATTTATCATTTCATGTGCAAATCGGTTTCTTCGTTTTCTTACAAAGTTTAGTTCCTTATTAATTAAATTCGCATCTGGTTCTTCCAACTTATTTAAACATTTTTCAAGTATCATTATTTTTTGATGAAAATTTCGTTCGTTTATTAAAAATTCCTCCATTTCATCCTGCCCTAATTTTGGGAATTGAGGGCTAGAATTAAAAGAGAAAAGTGCAGTAATTAAACCAGTTACCTTACCTTCAATATCGTACCCATATGTAATGACTTGCCCTCTAATACGATTAAATTCATCTTTATATTCATGATATTTGTGCTTTGTTATATCATTAGTAATATACGTCTCACCTTGTTTTACTAGAACTTCTATTTGAGCAATAGGGACTTCTTCTTTTATTAGCATATTACTTTTTGCCATTCATTAACCTAAATTGTTATTTCTGGTGGAGTCTGGATTTGAAACTGGTGTTTTTTCTCCATTTATATTTCTAATATGAAATTTTCCTTCATAATCACCATTTTCAATTTTTTTTACAAACTGTTTATCGGTCATAGTTTCTTTTGTGTAATTGTCACGAAAACGTTTATTACGCCCAGTTTGATTTTCTTGTAACACTGTTACTCTTACTCTTGCCATTACTAAAATTCTCTAAGGATTAAATTAATTGATAATGCTAGTATTTATTAGAACATAGGGCAAACATATGATCATTATTTTCTCTTATCTAGCTAATACAATCATTAGTAACACATAAAGAGAACATAATATCCCTTGCGAGAAAACAAAATGGAAACTTTAATCTTGGTTTATAGACGTACTTAAAGGATTATTATTCGGAGCTGGAAAATTATACTTTTGCGTCGCAGACAGCTAACGCCCCCATAAATTGACCGCCAGTGAACTGGCACGAAACGCCTTAATAGCGACAAACTATAGCACAAAGACAATGCCAGCAAAGAAGCCCTGAGTAGGCGGTCAATTTAATGGGCTTGTTATGTATTTGTTAAT
>JAJRPL010000114.1 GCA_024280815.1 Bacteroidota bacterium | reverse complement strand
GAAGACTAGTAACTTTATGTATGAAATAGGCTTAGGTGTTGATTTGTATTTACCTCATTTTAAACTTTCACCGTCCATTCGTGGTGTTTTTGCTATCAATAATGAAATGGTGCCAGACGATACTTCAAGCAGTCCATGGACAAGACCCATTGATTATTTTGGCACAAGAGGAGTGTTTTTTAATTTAACTTTTGAATAATAAATTAGTAGTACTACTTTCTAAATTCATTTAATAAAATTGCTGTAGCTGTAGCAACGTTTAAGCTTTCAATACAACTCTTTTCATTATACCTTGGTATCGTTATTTGACAAGTTAATAATTCTTCTATTTCATTAGAAATACCATTAGACTCGTTACCCATAACCAAAATTGCATCTTCCTTTTTTGAGATACTTTCTGTTTTTTCTCCATGCATGGTAGCTCCATATATAGGTAGTTTTGTATGCTGCAAATATGATTGCAAATCAGTATAAGTTATTGACAACCTAGTCAAAGAGCCCATAGAAGCTTGTACCACTTTAGTATTATAACAATCTACAGTAGTTGTAGAACAAACTAATTGTGATACGCCAAACCAATCACACAATCTAATGATCGTACCTAAATTACCAGGGTCATTTACGGTATCTAATACTAGAATCAATCCTTTATCTATTAACTCTACAGTTGTCGAGATTTTAAAAAGACCCAGTACTTTATTCGGTGTCGCTAAATTACTAATCTTAGATAGTTCATTTTCTGTTATCAACTGAGGCTCATATTCTTCAATTGATGACTCATAATCTTCTGTACAAAATATTTTTTCTAATTGGAACTTAGACTTCAAAAACTCATTTATAACCTTTACTCCTTCAACTACAAACAGTTGGTGCTGATTTCGGTACTTTTTTTGCCGTAAACTCGTTATTAATTTGTGTTGATTTTTGCTTAGCATAGAAATAATAGTATTTTTGAACTTATAAAAATTTTTATTCTCTTAAAAAATTGAACTTTATTGCATAAATATTTTGCTAAAATAACAGTATTTTTCTTATTTATTATTGTAATTATTTCTTGTAATGTAACTAAAAGAGTTCCTGAAGGAAAACACCTATTAACAAAAAATACTATACTGGTTAATGACAAAAAAACTTCTAACCCTGAAATTATCAGTTATTTAAAACAAACTCCAAACACAAAAGCACTTGGTTTTCCGTTTTCTCTTCATCTTTATAATACTGCAAATAAAAATTATGAAAAAACTTTTGAAAATTGGCTAAATAAAAAACCTAAAAGAGAAGAATGGCTAGTGAAAAAGATTTCAAAAAAACAAGTAACTGCGTTAGCAAAGGCGTATAAAGGTTTAAATACTTGGTTTTTAAAAAACGGAAATGCTCCTGTCATTTCTGACAGTTTAAAAATAACAAAATCTGTAACCTCATTAACTAAATACTTTCAAAGTAAAGGCTATTTTAATGCTGAAGTTTCATATAATCAAGATAAAAAGAACAATAAAAAAACAACCGTTGAATATTTAATAACAAAAAAAGAACCTTACTTTATTGATAGTATATTTACTGATATTAATTCTCCTGTTTTAGATTCTCTATATAAAAAACATTTAAGTAAGACTTTTATTCACCCAGGAGATCAGATTGATTATTCTAATTTTGAAAAAGAAGAAAAAAGATTAACGACGCTTTTTAGAAACTCTGGGGTATATTATTTTGGGAGAAACAATATGGAATTTTGGATAGACACATTAAATTCTTCACATAAAATTGATGTTTCATTAAAAATTTACGATCGTGTTTTTGATGATAATGACAGTGTGTATACAAAACCTTATACCATTAGAAAAGTTACTAAAGTAAATGTGTTTACAGATTTTTCTTTTAAAGATAAAAATAAAACAATACATGATTCTGCAAATTATAAAGGATATACATTTTATGCAACTAACAAATTAAAACACAACCCTAAATATTTAGCAAATTCAATTATTATTCAGCCTGATAGTGTTTATAAGGATACTGAGTTAGATTTAACTAGAAGATATTTACGTGAACTTCAAAATTTCAAATCTTCCTTAGACATAAAATATGAAGAAAATAATGATGGGTCACTCTCTGCAAACATTTTTCTTACACCATTAAAAAAATTCTCAACAGGTTTTGATACTGAATTTACCACTTCTAACATTAGACCTTTTGGTGTTTTAGGAAAATTTTCTTGGTTGAACAGAAATGTATTTAAAGGTGCTGAAGTCTTAGAATTATCTTTTCAAGGTTCTTTTTCTTCGTTGAAACGCACCCTAAATTCCTCAATTTTAAGTTTAAATGCTTTAGAAGTTGGTTCAGGAATTACACTAAAAATACCTAGAATACTTTTCCCTTTAAACACTACAAAGCTCATCCCCAAAAGAATGGCACCAAAAACTAATATTCGTGCCAATGTAAACATTCAACGTAATATTGGTTTAGACAGACAAAACATTACTGGGGGTGTTGATTATACCTGGAAAAGTTCTAAAACTACCCATCATAAATTTGAATTATTAAATGTACAGTATATTAATAACTTAAGAGTAGATAAATACTTTACAGTATTTTTTTCAGACCTTAAAGAATTAAATAATGTATCAGAAATTATAGCTCCCTTATCAAATCCAAACCCAGAATTAAGTTCCATAGATATGGATGGAAATCTAATACCTTTAAACTATATAAAACAAGTCTTAGAAACTAATAATTATATAAATACGAACCCTATAGAGTATGCTGTTGTTAAAAAAGTTGAAGAACGTAGAAATATATTAACAGAAGATTTTTTAGTGCCTGTAATTTCTTATACGTATAACTTCAACAGTAGAGAAAATATTAACGATAATAGTTTTTTAAGTTTTACTGGTAGACTAATTTCTTCAGGTAGTTTAACCACGCTTTTTATTAAAAAACCTAAAAATGGAGCAAAAAAAGAATTATTCGGATTGAATGTTGCTCAGTACATAAAACCAGAAATAGAATTTAAAAAATATTGGAAAATCAATTCTTCTAGTTCATTAGTACATAGAACTTTTATAGGTGCAGCTATCCCATTTGGTAATTCTGACGACATCCCGTTTAGTAGGAGTTATAGAGCAGGAGGCTCAAACGATATCAGGGCTTGGTATACTTTTGACTTAGGTCCTGGAGCTGAAAAAACAGCTAGAGAGTTCAACACAGGTAATTTGAAATTGACTACAAATTTAGAATATCGTTTTAAGGTTTTAAATAGCCTATATAGTGCTCTTTTTATTGATGCTGGTAATATTTGGGATATTACAAATTCAAAAATTTCAACACCCGGAAGTAAATTTAAAGGACTTTCGTCTATAAAAGAGATTGCTATTGGGTCTGGTTTTGGTATGAGGTATGACTTTAGTTTTTTAGTTTTTCGTTTTGATATCGGTTTTAAAACTCACGAACCCTATCTACAATCTTCCAACAAATGGTTTAAGAATTATAATTTTAGCAATGCAGCATATCAAATAGGTATTAATTATCCTTTTTAAACTTAAAAACCTATATTCTATAAATCAACAACCTCGTCCTAAGGATACGGAAAAATATTTTTGATTTCGAGGCAAGCCTCAGGAAATTAAACCCTCAATGAGGGATTAAAGTTAAATATCTATAACGATTTCGTTTTTTTATCTCTAAATCCTGTTTTATTTTAGTAATTTTATCGCTCATTAATATCCTACAAATTATGTCACATAAAATAAGTCCCGGAGTTGCCACAGGTGACCAAGTACAAGAAATATTTAAATTAGCTAAAGAAAAAAAGTTTGCTTTACCAGCAGCAAATGTTATTGGTTCTAACACTATAAATGGTGTCTTAGAAATTGCAGCTGAATTAAATGCACCTGTTATTATTCAATTTTCTAATGGTGGAGCTCAATTTGTAGCTGGCAAGGGCTTATCTAATGAAAATCAAAAAGCAGCTATTGCTGGTGGTATTGCAGGAGCAAAACATGTACATGTACTCGCAGAAGCTTACGGAGTCCCTGTAATTTTACATACTGACCATTGTGCAAAAAAATTATTACCTTGGATAGATGGTTTATTAGATGCCAGCGAAAAACATTTTTCTGAAACAGGAAAACCTCTATACAGTTCACATATGATTGATCTTTCTGAAGAACCTTTAGAAGAAAATATTGAAATATGTAAACAATATTTAGCTCGTATGAGTAAAATGGGAATGACTTTAGAGATTGAATTAGGTATTACTGGCGGTGAAGAAGATGGAGTTGACAATACTGATGTTGATGATTCTAAACTATATACTCAACCCGAAGAAGTTGCTTACGCTTATGAAGAACTTTCTAAAATAAGTCCAAGATTTACAATTGCTGCAGCGTTCGGAAATGTACATGGAGTTTACAAACCAGGGAATGTGAAATTAACTCCAAAAATTCTCAAAAACTCTCAAGAATTTATCACTAAAAAATACGGAGTAGAAGAAAATCATATCGATTTTGTATTTCATGGTGGTTCTGGATCAACAGTTGAAGAAATTAGAGAAGCTATTAGTTATGGAACAATAAAAATGAATATTGATACCGATTTACAATATGGTTTTATGACAGGAATTAGAGATTATATGTCAGATAAATCTGATTATTTACAAGCTCAAATAGGCAACCCTGACGGGGATGATGTTCCGAATAAAAAATATTACGATCCTAGAAAATGGATGCGTGAAGGCGAACTTACATTTAAAGCGAGACTAAAACAAGCCTTTGAAGATTTAAATAATATAGACACATTATAAGACAAATATAAAGCTCAACATCTCAAATATTTTTGTTGAGCTTTTATATTTTTTATTAACTTGCCCTTCTAAATTTAACTAGTATGTCATCTTGGTTTAAAAGAAAAGATAAAGGTATTCAAACTGCTACAGAGGATAAAAAAGATGTACCTAAAGGACTTTGGTACAAAACCCCTAGTGGTAAAATAGTTGAAACAGAAGAGTTAAAAGATAATTTTTATGTGAGCCCTGAAGATGGTTATCATGTAAGAATTGGTAGTAATGAGTACTTTGAAATTCTTTTTGATGATAATAAATACAAAGAACTTAACCCGAAAATCACCTCTAAAGATCCACTAAAATTTGCAGACACCAAAAAATATGTTGATCGTTTAAAAGATGCACAAGAAAAAACCAAATTGAAAGACGCAGTAAGAACAGCTGTTGGTAAATCATTAGGTAAAGATTTGGTTATTGCTGCAATGGACTTCACTTTTATTGGAGGCTCAATGGGGAGTGTTGTGGGTGAAAAAATTGCTAGAGCGATTGGATATTCAATTAAAAATAAAATTCCGTTTTTAATGATTTCAAAATCTGGTGGTGCTCGTATGCAAGAAGCTTCTTTGTCCTTGATGCAATTGGTAAAAACCTCAGCAAAATTGGCACAATTAGCCGAAGCTGGCATACCTTATATTTCTTTATGTACAGACCCTACAACTGGTGGTACAACCGCTTCATTTGCTATGCTAGGTGATGTAAATTTTGCAGAACCAGATGCATTAATTGCTTTTGCTGGTCCACGTGTGGTAAAAGACACAACAGGTAAAGAACTCCCTGAAGGATTTCAACGTTCTGAATTTGTATTAGAACATGGCTTTTTAGATAAAATTATTGAACGTAAAGACTTAAAAGAACAAATTAACTTATATCTTGATTTGGTACAAAATATTCCAGTTAGAACTGAAAAAGTATAAAAACATCCTTCGCACAAAGTATTGTCAATCAAAATAATAATTTTATATTTGCCGTCTGATAGAATATCAGTACATAAAAATTATTAATTAAAAATTTAATGTTAGCATGTATTTAGCAGCAGAAAAAAAAGCAAAGATTTTCAAAAAACACGGAAAATCTGAAAAAGACACAGGTTCAACAGAAGGCCAAATAGCCTTATTTACTTACAGAATCAACCATTTATCATCACATTTAAAGAACAACAGAAAAGATTATAATACTGAACGTTCTTTAGTGAAATTGGTAGGAAAACGTAGAAACTTATTAGACTACTTAATGAAAAAGGATATTGAAAAATATCGTATTTTGATTAAAGAGTTAGGTATAAGAAAATAAAATAAAAAGAGGCTTTATGCCTCTTTTTTTAATTAAATTCGATTTAGAGTACTTCGAATCTGAATTTCAAAAATAGAATAAAAAGCTTAATTAAACTTTTCATTGGTAAACAACACAACGGTAAACCAATTGTTTAATAAAAAATTAAAAGAATATGATACCAAAGGTATTTAAAGAAATTATCGATTTAGGAGATGGAAGAACCATTTCTATTGAAACAGGAAAGTTAGCCAAGCAGGCTCATGGTTCTGTTGTTGTTCAATCAGGAAAATGTATGTTATTATGTACAGTAGTTTCCAATTACGAACAGAAAGACCTTAATTTTCTACCGTTAACGGTAGATTACAGAGAAAAGTTTGCTGCTGCTGGTCGTTATCCGGGTGGTTTCTTCAAAAGAGAAGCAAGACCAAGTGATGGTGAAGTATTAACTATGCGTTTAGTAGATCGTGTTTTACGTCCACTATTCCCAAAAGATTATCACTCTGAAACTCAGGTGATGATTCAATTAATGTCTCATGATGAAGATGTTATGCCAGATGCAATGGCAGGTTTAGCCGCGTCTGCTGCTATTCAATTATCAGATTTTCCTTTTGAATGTGCTATCTCTGAAGCAAGAGTTGGTCGTGTAAATGGCGAATTTATTATCAACCCTAGTAGAGCACAATTAGCAGAGTCTGATTTAGATATGATGATTGGTGCTTCTGCTGATTCAGTAATGATGGTAGAAGGTGAAATGGATGAAATTTCTGAAGAAGAAATGGCTGAAGCTATCAAGTTTGCTCACGAAGCTATTAAAGTACAATGTGCAGCTCAGATTAGATTAGCTGAAGCATTTGGTAAAAAAGAAGTTCGTGAATATGAAGGTGAAAGAAAAGATGAAGATCTAGCGAAAAAAGTTCATGATATGGCATACGATAAAGTATATGCTATTGCAAAAGCAGGATCTTCTAAACACGAAAGAAGTGCTGCGTTTTCTGAAATAAAAGACAGTATTAAAGCTACTTTTTCTGAAGAAGAATTAGAAGATTATGGTGGTTTAATTTCTGATTATTATCGCAAAGCTGAAAAAGCCGCAATACGTGATTTAACCTTAAACGAAGGTTTACGTTTAGATGGTCGTAAGACAGATGAAATTAGACCTATTTGGTGTGAAGTAGATTACTTACCATCAACACATGGTTCTGCAATTTTTACACGTGGTGAAACTCAAGCTTTAGCAACAGTTACTTTAGGAACTTCTAGAGATGCAAACAAATTAGACATGCCATCTTTTGAAGGTGAAGAAAACTTCTATTTACATTATAACTTCCCTCCTTTTTGTACAGGTGAAGCAAGACCAATTCGTGGAACATCACGTAGAGAAGTAGGACATGGTAACTTAGCACAACGTGCTTTAAAAGGAATGATTCCTGCTGACTGTCCATATACTGTTAGAGTAGTATCTGAAGTATTAGAATCTAACGGTTCATCTTCTATGGCAACAGTTTGTTCTGGTACAATGGCATTAATGGATGCTGGTGTTCAATTAACAAAACCTGTTTCTGGTATTGCTATGGGCTTAATCTCTGATGCAGATTCTGGAAAGTATGCAGTATTATCTGATATCTTAGGTGATGAAGATCACTTAGGTGATATGGATTTTAAAGTTACTGGTACTGCTGATGGTATTACTGCTTGTCAGATGGATATTAAAGTAAAAGGATTGTCTTATGAAATTTTAGTAAATGCATTACAACAAGCTCGTGCTGGTCGTTTACATATTTTAGAGAAGTTAACAGATACAATTGCTACACCAAATGCAGATGTAAAAGAACATGCTCCAACAATGGTAACAAGACGTATTCCAAACGAATTTATTGGAGCCTTAATTGGTCCTGGTGGAAAAGTAATTCAGGAAATGCAAAAAGAAACTGAGACTACTATCGTTATTAACGAAGATCCAGTAACGGAAGAAGGAATTGTTGAAATTTTAGGTGTTGGTAAAAAAGGTATTGATGCTGTTATGGCAAAAATTGACTCTATACTATTCAAACCTGAAATAGGTAGCGTTTATGAAGTGAAAGTTATAAAAATGCTTGACTTTGGTGCCGTTGTAGAATATATGGATGCTCCAGGAAATGAAGTGTTATTACATGTATCTGAATTAGCATGGGAACGTACTGAAAATGTATCTGATGTAGTAAATATGGGTGATGTTTTTGATGTGAAATACTTTGGTATTGACAAACGTACTCGTAAAGAGAAAGTATCTCGTAAAGCTTTATTAGAAAAACCTGAAGGTTTTGTAGAAAGACCTCCAAGAGATAATAATAGAGGACGTGATAATCGTGGACGTGATAATCGTCGTAACGATAGAAGAAGAGATTAGTTATTGAAATTTTTATAATTTTAAACCCTTGCAAGTACAGTACTTACAAGGGTTTTATTTTTATTTGATTTTTTTTGTAACATTTTTTAAGTATTACTCGTATATATAAGTAGACTACAAAAACAAGTATTAATCTACATAGAATATATGAGACAACTAAAAATTACAAAACAAGTTACCAATAGAGAAACAGCATCATTAGACAAATACTTACAAGAAATTGGTAAAGTAGATTTAATTACTGCTGATATGGAGGTAGAATTAGCTCAACGTATTAAAGCTGGAGATCAAGATGCTTTAGAACGTTTAACTAAAGCAAATTTACGTTTTGTAGTGTCAGTTGCCAAACAATATCAAAATCAAGGATTAACATTACCAGATTTAATTAATGAAGGTAATTTAGGCTTAATTAAAGCAGCCAAGCGTTTTGATGAAACAAGAGGTTTTAAATTTATTTCTTATGCCGTTTGGTGGATTCGTCAATCTATTTTACAAGCATTAGCTGAGCAATCTAGAATTGTACGTTTACCTTTAAACAAAATTGGCTCTATTAATAAGATTAATAAAACGTATGCTCGTTTAGAACAAGATAACGAAAGACCACCTTCTCCTGAAGAAATTGCAAAAGAATTAGACATGACCATCAATGACGTAAAAGAGTCTTTGAAAAATGCTGGTCGTCACGTCTCAATGGATGCTCCTTTAATTCAAGGTGAAGATTCTAACTTATATGATGTATTACGTTCTGGTGAATCACCAAATCCTGACAGAAATTTATTACACGAATCTCTTAAAGTAGAAATTGAACGTGCTTTAGAAACGTTAACTCCTAGAGAAGCTGATGTAGTTGCTTTATACTTTGGTTTAGGTGAACATCAACCAATGACATTAGAAGAAATTGGTGAAACTTTCGATTTAACAAGAGAAAGAGTTCGTCAAATTAAAGAAAAAGCCATCCGTAGATTGAAACATACTTCTAGAAGTAAAATTTTAAGAACTTACTTAGGATAAAAAATACAATTATTTTTAATAACTATAAAAAGCTTACGTGAATTCGTAAGCTTTTTCTTTTTACATTTGACAAAAACTACAACATGTCACATTTAATAG